>CALBMD010000180.1 GCA_937896265.1 uncultured Pseudomonadota bacterium | reverse complement strand
ACCCAGGCAACAAGACCGCAGATTAAGGAAGATAGCTTGGCTATCATTGGTGTAGGCCTACGTTTTGTTGGAGGTAATAAGACACCAGAACAGTTTTGGTCATTTTTGAAAAATGGTGACTTTGGTATTACCATCGTGCCAAAGAGCCGTTGGGATAATGAAGTCTATTTTGATGCAGATCCAAACGCCCCAGGTAAGACATCAACACAGTTTGGTGGGTTTTTAGATGATATCGATCACTTCGATGCCGATTTTTTCGGTATTGGTGCTCAAGAAGCTGCTTTTATGGATCCACAACATCGAATTTTTTTAACAGTTGTTTGGGAAGCTTTAGAAAATGCAGGCATTGATCCGTTGACTCTTAAAGGCAGCAAAACAGGTGTCTTTGCTGGTATTTCAAATATGGATTATGCCAATCTGATGATGAAAAATTTACCTGATCATAATATATCACCATATCTGGGCATTGGTAGCGCTATGAGTGCTTTGGCTGGACGTGTTTCTTACTTTCTTGGTCTAGAAGGGCCGTGCATGTCGATTGATACAGCCTGTTCTTCGTCCTTAGTTGCTGTACATCAAGCTAGATTAGCTCTTGCCAGAGGAGAGATTGATCTTGCTATTGTAGGTGGCGTTAATATCATTTTAAATCCTGGCCCAACAATTTCTTTTAGCAAAGCTGGAATGATGGCTGCTGATGGTAAATGCAAGACATTCGATGCTTCTGCTGATGGGTATGTGCGTTCAGAAGGTTGTGGGGTAGTTATTCTAAAAGCTACAGATGCAGCCAAGCGTGATAGAGATAACATTTGGGCAATCATTAAAGGTAGTTCAATTAACCAAGATGGCGCCAGCCAAGGTATCACCGCCCCTAATGGTGATGCACAAATCAAGGTTTATAGACAAGCGCTTGCGGAAGCAAATATTGAAGCTGCAAAAATTAGCTATATTGAAGCACATGGCACAGGTACAAAGCTAGGTGATCCTATCGAAGTTAGATCTCTTGGCGCGGTCTATAAACAAGGTAGGACAAGCGCCAACCCGCTTCTGATTGGCTCTGTAAAAACTAACATTGGGCATATGGAAGCAGCTGCTGGTATTGGTGGATTAATCAAAGCAGCGTTAGTCCTGCATCATCGTGAAGTGCCGGGTAGTCTGCATTTTAAACAACTCAATCCATTGATTACCTTGGAAGATATCCCTGCAGCTATTCCGACAGCAGCAATGGCTATTACCACTGAAGAAGCTTATGCTGCGGTTAGTTCTTTTGGCTTTACTGGTACCAATGCTCATGTTGTTCTTGAGGCGGTCAAACAATCACAAGCTAATAGCAAGGATAATCCTGGGTATAAGCTTATTGTGCTATCAGCAAAGTCGGTAGAAGCCCTCTCAGGTCAAATTGAAAAAATGAAATCTTTTTTAGAAAGCACACAGTTACCTCTTGCTAGTATAAGCTACACTCTACAAACTAGTAGGTCTCATTTTCGCCACCGTTTTGCTGCTGTTGCAAAGTCAATTGATGAGATGAAAGAAAAGCTGAGCGCCGAAATAAGTTTTAATGCGTCTGTAGTTCAAAGAGGTAAAGTTGCCTTTATGTTTACTGGGCAAGGCTCACAATATAGTCAAATGGGCCAAGATTTATTAGAAAGTTTTCCTAAGTATAAGTCTGTTTTTCAGAGCCTTATCGGTACTGCATCATCAAAAGATGGATATAATTTTCGTGATATTCTCTTTGATCCAAAACTACAAAGTAAGCTTGATTTAACTCAGCATACTCAGCCTGCTCTTTATCTTGTTGAACTTTGCCTTGCTCGCTTATTAGAGTCATGGGGAATAAAGCCTGACTATCTTATAGGCCACAGTGTTGGTGAGATTGTTGCAGCAAGCTTTGCCGGCATCATGTCTGATGAGCAAGGGTTTGAGCTTATTCAAGCTCGCGGTGATTTGATGGGGACGCTTGATCATGGTTGGGGCATGGCTCAAGTAAGCGCAGGTCAAGAATCTGTTGCCAAATTAATTCAGGAGCTGGGAATAGAGCTGGATATTGCAGTCATAAACTCTTTACAAAAAACAGTTGTTGCAGGGAAAAAAGAAGATCTCGCCCGTTTTGAAAATGCTTGTATCGATCGGTATAAGTTTAAGAAACTAGCGGTTTCGCATGCCTTTCATTCCAGACAGATGGACCCAATTTGTGATCAATTCACGGCAATAAGCAAAAAATTTAGTTATAACAAGCCACAGTATAAGGTTGTTTCTAATCTCGATGGCGAGTTGATTGAAAGTGTTGATGCTAAGCGTTGGACTCAGCATTTGCGTCAAGCTGTGCAGTTTGCTAAAGGCCTGCAAAAGCAGATC
>CALBMD010000179.1 GCA_937896265.1 uncultured Pseudomonadota bacterium | reverse complement strand
AAACAGATCACCTGACGCCGGTCGGGCCGATGCGGCCACGACGGCTGGTGATGACATTACATTGTGGATTGGGTATCAAAGGGTGATGACCAGAAGATCATCCCCTTGCTGACGCCGGTCGGGCCGATGCGGCCATATGCGTTAACTTAAGCAAGCGCATAGTATTTCCCCTTGTAATTACAGTTTGTTACTACATCAGCTAAGTTGGTTTTCCTTTTTCGTTGTCCTTGGTGACAATGTTTGAGACCTAAACAAAGCAAGACATCAGCAATGCTAGCGAAATCAGCTCTGCATAGAAGTTCCCAAATGCGTTCTAGCTGTGTTGAAAACCTTGGATACCAAGCTAGAACACCGATCTCTTTTTCAGTTGCTGCCGCGATTATACTACGCACTAGCATCATTAATATTGCGATCAGAAGCTTTGCCCAAATTAGTGCCAAAACGATTAGCGCGCTTGTTGCTCTTTTTACCTGGTTGATGTGCAGGTTTGACTTCCAGGCTTTGAAGATCAGCTCAATTTGCCAACGGCAGGCATATAGTTTTTGCACCATTTCTCTAGGCGCTTGCGAGCTTGACATGTTTGTTGCGAAAAGATTCCAGTGTGCCTGTAATATTTCAGCTAGGCTCAAAGGCCGTTTCTTCTCTTTTGACAGTTTTTTTTCGTTCTTTTCTCTTAGCTCGGGGGTTTTATGGCCACAATTCGAGCTGATGATTTATTTTCACTGTTAGATCTTGCTCGAAATGATTTTCTTTAATGCTGGACAGTTTAGCCCAGATATCAAATGGTTGACTATCTTTCCCTGTGTAACGCTTGATACTAGTGGGGATTCTTGTTAAGAAATAGCAGCCTTTTTCTTTTATCGCCTGCAAATCTTTTATCTCAAAATAGCCAAGATCTCGAATAATCAAATCTCCTGGCTACATTATTGCAAGATGCACAGCTTTTTCGCAGTGGTCAGAGGTTATACCATTGGTCACGACAATTCGACTCGGTTGTTGACGGGAAAGATTATGTAATAAATGTAGCTTGGCAGCTGCTTCTGTACCTTTGGTTCCACCCCTGGAAAGTCTTTAGCTAGACTATAATGTAAACCAAGGACTGAGGAATCAGCCAAAAAAATTTCTTCTATATTATCGATATCGATCGCTTTGGATTGATGCAAAAGCTTGCTAGCATCAATAGGCTTATGAGCCAGAGCTGCGAAAAAAGCGGGTCCCTTTTTCACCTTTTTAAGCACGGCCTGCGGTGAGACTTCGACTCCAGAGCTAATAGAAAACTCGGTCGCTAGTCCCGCGTAATCTATATTTCCACTCCGCCAAAAAAGCAAAGTAGTGAAAAGCTCTATTGGCAACAATTTTCTTTTTCTTTGAACCAGCTTTATGCCTACCGCCGTATCATTTATTAGCTCAGCTGAAAAAAGGACTGGAGTAGGGCTTTGATTTGATTCATTATGGCATTGGCCTTTTTTGGAGTTTTGGTAGTGCGAAATCTTTATTAAAAGGCCATCCGAAAAAAATCCAACAAAATTAATATATTATTATCCGCCAAACCTTAAGTTAACGCATATGGCCGGTGCGACCACGACGGCTGGTGACCGATCGCAACCCGATGCGAAAGACGGTCATATTTTCAGACGCTAGGAACATCTATGACAAAGCGTCCTGATAACCTGTTGATTTTGGATATCCAAATTTCTAAATTCTACTCAATCTCATCATATGTTTTGTTCTGAAGTCTCCTTATTTATCGTAACGATACGATAAATAAGGAGAGTCAGCAAATTTTTGGAGGATCTTCATGAGTGAAATAGCATTTATTCAGAATTTAGATGGAAAATGCTGTTCAGAGATGGAGGCGCCGAGCGGATTTGAACCGCTGTGGACGGATTTGCAATCCGCTGCCTAGCCGCTTGGCTACGGCGCCAGGTTTGCCAAAGTAACTCAGCCAAGGCTAGGAACGCAAGGGAATCTTTTGTGCATCAGCAAGAAAAGTTGCCAAGCCAATATCTGTAAGTGGGTGTTTAATCAATTTTTTTACCACATCAAAGGGGATTGTGGCGATATCGGCACCTAACAGCGCTGCACGTTGTAGATGTAGCGGCGAACGGATGGATGCTACTAGAATTTCCGTTTGATAGGCATAATTGGTATAAATCGTCTTAATATGAGAAATGAGATCCATCCCTTCGATTGAAATATCATCCAGGCGTCCCACAAAGGGGGAAATATAAGTAGCGCCAGCTTTTGCTGCTAGGAGCGCTTGAGCTGCTGAAAAACATAGCGTTACATTGGTACGGATGCCTTCTTTGGCGCAAGTGCGGACAGCTTTTAAACCAGTTTCAATTAATGGGATTTTGACAACGATATTTGGTGCTAAAAGGCTCCAGTGTTTGGCCTCTTCCATCATACCGTGGTAGTCGGTGGCAATCACTTCTGCCGATACTGGTCCTGTCGTGATCTTGCAAATTTCTTGCACAACTTCTTCATAGTTTCGCCCAGTTTTAGCTACTAAGGTGGGGTTAGTGGTGACGCCATCTAAAACACCCAAGTCAGCAGCTTTTTTGATTTCTTCAATGTCGGCGGTATCGATAAAAAATTTCATGAAAACCCTCTTGAAATGGAGAACTTAGAGGATTTTTAACACGGCTAAGATCCATAATAAAGAAAAACCAAGATTGAATTTTTATCTCATAGCGACTAATGTATGTGAACGATAAAGATAAAGATCTCATCGAAGGCAAATCTGACATTGCAAGTTGGTAATATGGTAACACTTTTAATCTCACGACTCCTTGATTGCATCGTTGCTTCGCTCTTAGCAATCTATGCTTTTATGATCATCGGTCCCTTAGGTATCCTCCGCGGCCCGTTGGTTTTTGAGAGGATTTTTTGGTATATTCGAGTTTTGATCCCTATAGGGATGCTAAGTAAGGGTATTCGCGTGGCCATTGATTGGCGCCTTGGTCATTTTGATGTCGCTATCGCGCAAGCTGATGACATCATCTATCGCATCGAATCCTTCTATCAAAAGTCGCCAAGGTCAAAGACAACCAGACGCGTGCTTGGTGATCTCTATACTGTGCTAGCAAGGTCATACTTGCACAAGGGGCACATTGATGAAGCCATGCAAGTTATCTTGCGAGCAAAAAAAGTTCTCGATATGGATCGACTTATTGGCCTCTCTGGCGTTGATGCCAAAACAGCACATTTAGTGCGAGCTGGTCTTGCCGCAGGTAAACTCCTTGATGGTAGTGGTTTAGCGACTCTTTTTGTTAAAACTGATGCGCCAACCATGCAACGCCAACGGCAGCAAGCAGATAAGCGCCATACAGCAAAAGCTACGGATGCGGTACCGAACCCAGAAGGGGCAAAGATTATCCCCTTCCCTAGTGCCGCTGAAAGAGCTGGAGAGACTTAGAAAAAGGCTATACTGAGTTGATTTAAAGAACGCCCCCCATCACGGAGGTTCTTTTGCTCAAGCGTACCGATACTAGTGACCCTTCTTACTACCACAAAGTTGTCGATTGTCAGTATGCTTGTCCAGCGCATACTCCTGTTCCTGAATATATTCGACTCATAGCTTTTGGTCGCTATACAGAGGCTTATCTTGTTAATCGTGCCTCCAACGTTTTCCCAGGGATTCTAGGCCGCATCTGTGACCGACCTTGTGAGCCAGCATGTCGCCGAGGCCGCGTTGCTGAGCAACCGGTAGCTATTTGCCGTCTTAAGCGTGCAGCAGCCGATTTTAAAGATGCTAGCTACCGCGAGCACTTGCCAAAGATTCCTACGCAAAAAAATGGTAAGAAAGTTGCTCTTGTTGGTGCTGGCCCCGCTTCCCTTACTGTCGTTAATGACCTTATGCCACTTGGTTATACTTGCGTCCTTTATGATAAAAAGCAGATAGCAGGTGGTGCGGTAGCTCAGCAAGTACCGGAATTTCGTTTGCCACGAGAGGTCCTGCAAGAAGAGTGTCAAAACATCATCGATATGGGTGTTGAAAATAGACTGGGAACGGAAGTCACTAGCTTGCAAAAGCTGCTTGATGAAGGTTACGACGCTGTATTCTTAGGTTCAGGGGCGCCAATAGGTCGTGATTTAACGTTGCCTGGTCGTCAAGAAAACGCGGCGTATATTCAAATTGGGCTCGATTTTCTTGCTAATGTCAATTTTGGGCATCTCAAGAAAATTTCTGGCCATGTACTGGTTATTGGTGGTGGTAACACTGCTATGGATTGTTGCCGGACAGCTTTGCGTTTGGGAGCTAGTAAGGTAAGTGTTTTTGCTCCAGAAGGCTTTGATGAGATGCTTGCTTCGCCTTGGGAGAAAGAGGATGCTTTAAAAGAAGGTGTCCATGTCGTTAATAACTATCTTCCTCAGGAGTTTGTTGCAGGAGCAAATGGCTTGAGCGGTGTTCGTTTTCAACATCTTTCTTCTTGCTACACCGCCAAGAAAGAATTTAGACCTATCCCCTCTGGTCAGCCTGATCTTGTGCTTGATTGCCAAATGGTTGTGCTGGCTGTTGGACAGGAAGTGCAATTTTCTTATGCTGAGCCTGGGCTTTTAGCTCTTCGAGAAGGTGGTCGTGGTATTGCTGTCGATCGCCTCACCCATCAAACTAGCCATCCAAAAGTTTTTGCTGGTGGTGACGCTGCCTTTGGTGCAAGCAACATGATTACGTCTGTAGCTCATGGACATGCTGCAGCCATTTCTATTCATCTTTTTTGCCAAGGGAAGGATGTCGCTAAGGATAGAGAAAAGCCTTCTATGACTCTGCGTAGCCAAAAGATGACGCTTAATCAGTGGGCCTATGTTAATGACTTTAGCGATACTCACCGCCATCACGTGCCAGAGCATGATCTTGCCGAACGGCTTAACCATTTAGAGGCAGAAGTAGAGCTTGGCTTTGATATTGGCTTAGCGCTTAAAGAAACTAAGCGTTGCCTAAATTGTGACGTGCAAACGGTTTTTAAAGAAAAAGCTTGTATTGAATGCGATGCTTGTGTCGATATCTGCCCAAGCATGTGTTTGAATATCATAGAAGAGCCTGAGAGCGAGGTGGCGTTGCGTGCGGGGCTTAAGATTCCAGCCGAAAATTTGGCCACCGACCTTTTTGTCGCTACGGTGCCTCAGACCAAAAAGCTTATGGTGAAAGATGAGAATATTTGTATTCACTGCGGGCTTTGTGCTGAGCGCTGTCCAACAGATGCTTGGGATATGAAAGTATTTAGCCTCCATTTACCTAAAGCCGGGAACTTATGACAAAGCCATCTGTCAATGAATTTGTTCTGCGTATTGCTAATGTTAATGGCACCGGCTCCGCTTCAGCTAACACGCTGGTTGCTAAGACTATCTTCCGTATGGGCGTGAGCATTGGGCCTAAGAACATGTTTCCTTCCAATATTCAAGGTCTACCGACCTGGTATGAGATTCGTGTTTCACAGCAGGGGTTTACTGGCCGTCGCGGCGGTGTTGATTTTATGGTTGCGTTTAATGGAGAGACATTAAAGAGTGATGCAGCTGATGTTGTAGCTGGTGGCTATATTCTTTATGACAGTTCCAAATTCCTCTCTGATGCAGAGAAAAAAAAGGACGTCACCTATTTAGGTGTGCCTATTTCTGATTTGGCTGTGACTCATTTTGAATCCGTGCCTAAACGGATCTTCTTGCAAAATTTAATCTATGTCGGTGTTTTGGCAAGATTACTCCATCTTGACCAAGAGGTTCTAATGGGACTTCTTTCAGACCAATATGCTAAAGCGAAAGATCTTTTGGAGGCAAATCGTCAGGCTATTGATATCGGAGCCCGCTATTGTGAAGAGCATTTTGCTTACCCTTTGTCTTTTCATGTCGAGAAAAGGCCAAAGCCTGACAAGATCTTGCTTGAAGGCAATGATGCTTTAGCGCTGGCAGCTCTCTATGCTGGAGCAACGGTTTGTGGCTGGTATCCAATTACTCCATCGACGAGCGTTGTCGAGCATTTTACTCGCTACTGTCACAAGTATCGTATCTCTGCCCAAGGAAAGAAAAAGTTTGCCATTGTGCAGGCTGAAGACGAGATTGCTTCGATTGGTATTGTCCTTGGTGCTTGCTGGAATGGGGCGAGAGCCTTTACAGCGACTTCAGGGCCAGGAATTTCTCTGATGAGCGAGTTTTTTGGTTATGCCTACTATGCCGAAGTTCCAGCCGTGATCTTTAACATCCAGCGCTGTGGGCCCTCGACTGGGATGCCAACGCGTAGCCAGCAAGCAGATTTACTTCTTTGTGCCTATGCTTCTCATGGCGATACCAAGCATATCTTGCTATTTCCAGAAAACCCAACAGAATGTTTTGAACTAGGTATGCAAGCCTTTGATCTTGCCGATCAACTACAAACACCAGTGTTTGTCATGTCTGATCTTGAGCTTGGGATGAATCAATTTCTTTGCGATCCTTTGCAGCTCAAAGAAGGAGCAGCAATAAATCGCGGCAAAGTTCGTCGAGCTGCTGACTTGGATAAAAGTCAAAAACCGTTTTACCGTTACGAAGATATTGATGGTGATGGTATCCCATATCGGAGCTACCCAGGAGAGTCGGGTAAGGGTGCCTATTTCACGCGCGGCTCAGGACATGATCGTTTTGGGCGTTATACTGAGTCAAGCGAGCTTTATCAAGAAAACCTTGATCGTATTAGAGCAAAATTTGAGAAGGCTAGATCAACCTTACCAAAGCCTCGCTATGTCGAAGTAGAGGAAGCAAGGTGGCTTATTGTTGCTTTTGGGTCTTCGATTGAACCTCTGCGTGAAGCTATTTGTGGGCTAGAAGAGCAGGGTATTCTGCTATCGCTTTTGTGTCTGAAATCTTTTCCTTTTCATCCTGATTGTGCTGCTATTTTGGATCGTTATGACCATATTATTATCGTAGAGCAGAATCAACAGGGGCAAATGCGCACCTTGATGCAAGCTGAGGGAGTTTTGACGCCGACAGCTAGAGTACATTCTGTGTTGCATTATAGTGGTAATCCCATTGAAGCTGAGTTTCTTAAGAAACATATTCAACACATCATGGGGATTTAGAGCATGTTTTCGATCAATGTGCCCAGATTAAAATCGATTCCTAAAGCTAAGAATAGTCTGGGTCTAAGTATCGATGACTATAAAGGGGCGCCTTCCACTTTATGTGGAGGGTGTGGGCATGATTCTATTACCCAAGCGATTGTCGAAGCTTGCTTTGAGTTATCTATAGTGCCGCATCAGGTCGCTAAAATGAGTGGCATCGGCTGCTCTTCAAAGACGCCTGGCTATTTTCTCCGTGAAGCCCATGGTTTTAATGCTGTTCATGGTCGCATGCCTTCTGTGACTACAGGGGCCTATTTGGCCAATCGTGAAATGAAATATTTAGCTGTCTCTGGCGATGGTGATACGGGTTCGATTGGTTTAGGGCAGTTTATGCACGCTATCAGGCGTCAATTAAACATGGTTTATATTGTAGAAAACAACGGGGTTTATGGCCTAACTAAAGGCCAGTTCTCGGCGACTGCTGATTATGCGACTACGAATAAGAAGAAAGAAAAGAACGGCTGGCTGCCGATAGATTTAGTCGGTCTGGCTTTGGAGCTTGGTGCAAGTTATGTGGCTAGAGCCTTTTCTGGTGATAAGGCTCAGTTAGTGCCTCTTATTAAGGGAGCTCTTTCACATAAGGGTTTTGCCTTTCTTGATGTCCTTTCGCCTTGTGTGAGTTTTAACAACCACCAGGGTTCAAGCAAAAGTTATCAACATATTCGAGATAAACGTGAAGCAGCCTTTGATGCGGTTGATTTTGTCCCCCCAGCAAAGGCTATTGAGCTTGACTACCAGCCTGGTATGCAAGAGAGAGTGCAGCTTTTTGATGGGAGCCAAGTTCTTCTTCATAAGACAGACCACTCATATGACCCGACAGATGTCGAAAAAGCTTTAGCATATTTACGGCAGGCCAAAGCAAAAGGAGAGATTGCTACGGGGCTTTTCTATGTGGATAGCAGTGCTGAAGATTTTCACACTGTCTATCAAACGACGGAAGGCCCTTTGCGCAACCTTGAAGAGGTAGATCTGTCGCCTGGTCAGGTTGTGTTGGATAAAATTAATGACGCTCTTCGTTAGCGTTAGTCGCTGGCACGAAAATTTGGCGTCAGCGGTCGTTGGTAAATTTGTTTTTTTACTGGTCATTTATACGTAGCGCTTAAGGCGTTGATTTCCCTCAATTCCAATGCATTCGCCTCAAAAGTAGAGCATTAAACATTTGCCCTTTCATCAAAAGCTACATTGGCATTAGGATTAATTCCTGGTAATTTTTATAGAAAAATGATATTAAAGGGCCTTTCGGCCACTGTTGTACATGTACAAACGCATACTAAGGAAGGGTCGAAGATGGCATTACGTGTTGGAATCAACGGTTTCGGTCGTATCGGTCGCACAGTCTACCGAGCAAGTCTTAAGCCAGAGTACAGCGATATTGAAGTTGTGCACGTGAATGATCTTGTTGATCCAGCAATCATCGCACACCTTTTGAAATATGATAGTCAAGTAACTTCTGTAGATTATAGTCACAAATAATATCAGCATTGAACACAAAAATGTGATCGAAAGATGATTTGAAAAACTTATCCCTAGCTAATCCTAATGGTCCTGCAGTTCCTAGTGGAGTGTCTTCTTTTGAGCAGACTATTTTTACTTTGTACTTTTGTTCTACTTCTTCAATAAACT
>CALBMD010000178.1 GCA_937896265.1 uncultured Pseudomonadota bacterium | reverse complement strand
TGAGCTATTCAAATTTTTCTCCCATTTGCTCTGGTTTTGGCAAAGGATACCATTTCTTGACGCTGCATTGGTTTTTTTATTTCTGAAAACTCAAATTTGCTTTTTGATGCTGCTCGCCGTTTGCTATCGCTGTGTTTAGCTAGTGGGATTAAGAGGAGAAAGAGCAACACTGCACTTGTAATAATACAAATAAAATAACCGCTCCACCCCCAAATATCGACAATTTTACCTAAAGGGTAGCCTGTTACTGCTGCTCCTAGGTAACCAAAGCCGCCTGTAAAACCGCTTGCTGTACAAGCAGCTTTTTTTTCTACAAACTCAGCTGAGGCTAGACCAATCAGCATCTGAGGGCCAAAAATGGAACCGCCAATTAAGGCAAGGAGTGCAGAGTCAACGACTAAACCATAAGAGGGAGAAAGCCAAAATAGCGAAACACTGATACCCGCAGCAATCGCGCTAAAGAGAACATAGGGTATGCGTTCACCATTAAAGAGTTTGTCAGAACCCCAGCCTGCAATGAGGCATCCAAAAAAACCACCAATTTCAAACCAACTAACGGCACTAGCAGCTTTAAGCAGAGAATAAGACTTAGCTTGTTGAAGATATAAGACAGCCCAATCACTGACGGCAGTGCGAATGACAAAAATAGAAAAAAAGGCGAAAGCAAGAATCCAGATTGCTTGATTTTTGAGAACCAGATTGATCAAGATATCTTTTGCAGAATCTGAAGACTCAGATTTTTTTTCTTCAAGCCCAAGTCTGAAACCCATAGACTGAGGTGTTCCGCGCATTCTCTCTAAGAGCCACAGACCTAGACAAATGCTTACGATACCTGGAATATACATGGCCCACTGCCAGTTTAACTGCGACAAAATAAGAGCTACAACAACGGGCGCAAGGGCGCCTCCAACATTATTGGACGTGCTAAATATACTCCACCAGAAGCCTCGCTCCTTTTGTGTAAACCAATAAGCCATTTGTTTTGTTGCTGGTGGTAAGCCCCAACCTTGGAAGAAACCGTTTAGGCCCCAAATAATGGCAAAAAATATGAGGGAAGTTGATTTTGCAAATAAAATGTTGCAAACACCTGTTAGCATAAGGCCAATAGACATAAAAAATCTTGGGTTAGCGCGATCAGATAAAACACCTGACACAAATTTGCTGATGCCATAGGTAATATAAAGAGTGCTACCTAAAAAACCAAGGTCAGCCTTGGTAAAGGAAAGCTCTTGAATCATAGCAGGCATGGCAAAGGTAAAGCTCTTGCGGGTCAAATAAAAGCAGACATACCCAATATACATGGCGTAGAAGATGCGGATACGCCAATATTTATATTCTTTTTCGTCATCTAGAACATTATTTGTGATGGTTTGTTTTTTTAAAACACCAGCTGTCATGCAGCCTCCTGGCGAACAGAAACAAAGGCAGGGAAATAAGCCCCCCTCAAAAGGTACCGAGTCGTTTTTAGAGTTATAGTAGAGTTGAGGAGTTGAAACAATGACAAACTGAATGGTGTTTTAAGCAGGCGGTCTTTTCAAAGCCCTTGAAGTTGCCTTTTAATAAAGTTTGATAATCGTAGTCTCATATTTTTTCAGGACAAAGTTCCTTTTAACTTTCATCGTAGGTGTGAGTTCACCTGTTTCTTCGCTGAAATCATTGGGAAGGATAGAGAAAGCTTTGATAGTTTGAACGCGTGCCAAGCCCTTGTTAATTTGATTTATTTCTTCCTGAACATATTGCTGGTATTTTGAGCAAGCAGCTAACTCTTCGAGGTTTTGCGCCTTACTCCCAACTTTTTTACCAACAATTTGTACTTCGTTGGGATCAAGAGCGATCAAAAGGCTCAGATATTTTTGCTGGTCGCCAACAACAACAGCATGCGCTACGCCGATAATGGATTTGCACTTATTCTCAAGCATTTCAGGGGCAATATTTTCCCCCCCTGATGTGATAATGATATTCTTTTTGCGTCCGGTAATGCGAAGATAGCCGTTTGCATCAAACTCACCGATGTCTCCTGTATGAAGCCATCCTTCAGAGTCAACAGCATCCTTAGTGGCGTTTTCATCGTGAAGATAACCCTTAAATACATGAGCGCCGCGCACAATAATCTCGCCATCAGAGGCAATTTGTAATTCTGTGCCGCTTAAGGTTTTGCCGACAAAACCGACCTTAGCTGACCCTGGTAGGGACAAAGTAGCTGGACCTGTACATTCACTCATGCCATAGAGTTCGTAGATAGGTATATTAAGCGACCAAAAAAATTCTAATGTGTTTAGGGAGATAGGTGCAGCTGCAGTCACGGCTATACGGCAGCGGTCTAAGCCTAGAGCTGCTTTTACCTTTGAGTAGACTAATTTCTCAGCAAGGCGAAAGCGCAGGTCCTTTGCTTTTTGTTCGGGACGGTGTAAAAGACGCAAGCCTTGGGCTTTGCTCCATTTGGCGACAACTTTTTTAAAAGCGCTATTTTCACTTGCCTTGGCAACCATCTTCTCTTGAATCTTTTCCCAGACACGAGGGACACCAAAAAAGATAGTTGGGCGTACTTCGCGGAGATTGTCGCCAAGCCTTTCAAAATTTTCGGCAAAATAGACACATGTCCCAGCCAGGATTGGGCCATGTAAACAAATCATCTGCTCGGCAATGTGGCTAAGCGGTAAATAAGAGATAAGCACATCTTTTGCTTGTAGATTTAAATCACCGAAGACAACGGTGTCTGCCATCCATACCAGATTAGAGTGGGTAAGCATCACCGCTTTAGGGTTGGCGGTTGTTCCTGAAGTATAGACCAACGTAGCTATGTCTTCTGTTTTCGCTTTGTTATAGCGAGCTTTAACTTCATCAAGAGGCAGTGGTGCACCAAGCAACATCATTTTTTGCCAGCTGTAGACGAAAGACTCTGTGTTGCTGGTGAGTGATTCTCTCATGACAACAATGTGACGAAGATTTGGGCATTGATCTTTTATTTGAAGAATCTTTTTAAGCTGGATTTCATTTTCAACAAAAACGACCTTGGCCTGGCAGTGGTTAATAATAAAGGCGCATTGTTCAGTAGATGAGGTAGCATAAATTCCACAGGGCGCAGCGCCGCAAGCGATAGTGGCTAGATCAGCAACAGCCCATTCAGGGCAGTTATTCGAAAGGATAGCCGTATAATCCCCTGCTGCCAAACCTAGCTCTATTAAGGCTGCAGCAAGTTGGTGAACTTCATTCCAATATTGTAGCCAGGTTTTTGCCTTCCACTGGCCATTTTCTTTATAGCAAATGGCACTCTTACCGGTGTGTTTGTTCATCGTATTGCGGAAAACGTCCATAACTGTCGATGCCATGTCATACCCCAGTGGATTGGTCGGAGATTAATGATTCGATAGTAGACCTAAAGACGATGTTCGAAAAGGAAAAAATTTGACCTACCCCTGATGCCCTTGTGCTGATCTTTTGGATCGCCATTCTTGTCTGCGCTGGTTGAAAACCTGCTGCTTTAAAAGCCCTCGTTCTGTACGGACTAATTGAAATTTTTGCATCTTGTTTTGGCATTGTTCGCAGGCGTTGCCAGCCTCTGTTGTGTGGAATTTTGCTGAGGCTTCGATTTCGCAAAGACAGACATAGCAAATATTTTTATTTGAGTGCTCAAGCGTGGGGGTGATGGCTTTGCGTTTATCAAAAACAACAAGCTCCCCTTGCCAGTGAGTTGTATTTGCTTCCGTCTCCTTCAGCTGTTCAAAGTAATTGAGAATACCGCCTCGTAGCTGATAGACATTTTTAAACCCTTGATAGCGCATGTAGGTAGTCGCTTTCTCGCAGCGGATACCGCCTGTGCAAAAAGTCACAATGGGCTGGTCTTTTTTATCTGCTAAATGATCATTAACCCACTGTGGAAAAGCGCCAAAGGTCTTGATATTTGGATTGATTGCTGTTTGGAAGCTGCCCATTTCGCATTCATAGTCATTTCGAGTATCGATTAAGAGAATGTCTCTTTTTTCATCGAGCCATCGTTTGAGCTCTAAGGGATCTAGGTAGCGGCCAGTCATTTTTAGCGATTCGCGGCCATCTAAGCCCATGGTGATGATTTCTTTTTTGATTTTTACAAGCATTCTGCGAAAAGAGACGCCAGAATACTCACTTTTTTTGAACCAAAGGTCAGCAAACCGCGGGTCTTTGGTCATAGCATTCTGGAAAGAGATAACATCATCCTCAAGTCCGGCAATGCTGCCGTTTATCCCTTCTTTAGCCAAAAGGATCGTCCCCTTGAGACAATACTGTGTTGTTAGTTCTCTCAGCTGGGTTCGCAGCTGGATAAGATCGGTTAAGTCAACAAATTTATAGAAGGAAATGATAGCTTGCACAGAATTACCCACAAATATGGTGATTGAACTGATTTTTCTATCCTACTTCGCAAAAAAAGTCTAGGAGGGAGAATATGTTTTATCTTTTAATAAAGAGGTTATTTCATGCATAAATCATTCCAAGGCCATCTAGCTGCTCAAATCATTGATATTAAAAATGGTGGTTTGTACAAAAGCGAGTACCCTTTAGCGGGAGCTCAGGATGCTCGCGTCCGTTATGGCGGCAAAGAGTACCTTAATTTTTGCTCAAACAATTACTTGGGGTTAGCCAATCATCCTGAAATTATCGAAGCTGCCAGGACGGCTATGGAACATTATGGGTTTGGGATGGCCTCGGTGCGTTTTATCTGCGGCACTCAAACCTTGCATAAAGAGCTTGAGGCGAAGGTCAGTCAGTTCTTGGGGATGGAAGATACTATTCTCTATAGTTCTTGTTTTGATGCCAATGGTGGACTCTTTGAAACTCTTATGACAGAGCAAGATGCTATCATCAGCGATAGCTTAAACCACGCCAGCATCATTGACGGTATTCGCCTAAGCAAAGCTAAACGATTTCGTTACCAAAATAACGATATGGACGATTTACGCCGCCAACTAGAGTCGGCAAAAGACTGCCGCTTTAAGATGATCTCTACTGACGGGGTTTTTTCGATGGATGGTAGCATTGCTAATTTGCGCCAAATCATTGCCCTTAAAGAAGAGTTTGGGGCTATCTTAATGGTTGATGACTCCCACGCGGTTGGATTCTTAGGGCAAAATGGGCGAGGAAGCCACGAGTACTGCCAGGCGTTAGAAGGGGTAGATATCTTAACGGGCACCTTTGGCAAAGCCTTAGGCGGCGCTTCTGGAGGCTATACATCAGCAAGCAAGTCTATCATCGAGTACCTTAGGCAAAAATCAAGGCCATATCTTTTCTCAAACTCCTTAGCTCCTTCCATAGTAGCGGCTTCTATAAAAGCGTTAGAGCTAGTTGAAAAAGGTTCTCATCTACGGCAGAGGCTTGCTGCTAATGGCGAATTTTTTCGTTCAGAGCTGACTAAATTAGGTTTTGATCTCTTACCTGGGCATCACCCTATTATTCCAGTCATGATCTATGACGAAATTACCTGTCAAAAAATGGCGGCAGCTTTGCTAGAGGAAGGTCTTTATTTAATAGGATTTAGCTACCCTGTTGTTCCTAAAGGTAAAGCACGTATCCGCACGCAAATGTCTGCAGCTCATACGAGAGAAGATATTGAGCAGGCTGTCAGGGTTTTTGCCAAAGTTGGGCGTAAGTTGCAGCTAATTGCTTAGTTCTAAAGTAGCCCTTTCAAGCTCAAGGTTACGGTTTTGAGCCATCTCTTCAGAGAACTTATCACCATATCTGGCCTTGAGCTTAGCAATATTGCGTTCCATAGCTTCTTCAAAGGAGAGCCCCAGCTCATCGCAAAGAATAGCCATGTACCAAAAAAGATCACCAACCTCCTCTTTGAGGTTCACAGTATCAAGTGGCTTACCGTAGAAGAGGGTCTTTTTGACTGCATCTAAGAGTTCACCTGCTTCGGTAGATACACCCATAGTGGCGTGAAGGATGCGAAGCATGGAACGGGTCCCTACACGAGATGCAACAGCTTCAAAGTCTTGGGACTCTGTTTTCATAGCTTTGTTAATATAGTCTTGTGAATCCAATCTTGCCCCCTAAATAAAATGGTCATTGCTGCCAACCAATGGTAGCTTGTTGACGACACTAACTCAATTGATATTGATGAGGGATCTTAAGTGAAAGTTTGGTTGTTATTTGCTTTTTGGGCAAGCCATGTTTTAGCTGCTTCTTCTCAGGTCCCTGAGGTTAAGGCGGTAAGAGTTTCGCAGGTTGCAGCGGAAGAAAAACATCACTACATTGCTCAAATTGAGGCAAATCAAGAGGCAGTTTTATCAACACCTTTTCCAGCCTCTATCGTAAAAATTCATACTTCTCTCGGTGCTAAGGTGTTTAAAGGGCAAAAACTCTTTAGCCTTGAACACTTGCAACCAGAGTTTTCACTACGTGTTCATACGCTTCAGAGTCCTATTGATGGTGAAGTTGCTGATGTCTTAGTTAAGGCAGGCAACCAAGTGAGTCAAGATACAAAATTAATTCGGATAATATCTATAAATGACATCGTCTTGACTTTTTATCTGCCCCAAAAAGATCGCCTCTTTGTGCAAAAAGATATGCAAGGTGTAATGACTGTTGAGGGCATCAAGCAAGCCTTCTTGATGCAAGTTGCTTCGATATCGCCTACTGTCGATGCTTTGACAGGCACCTTCAAAGCTACCTTGCAGCATATAGAAAATAAAGAAAGCAATAGATCTTTGCTTTGTCCTGGTATGATTGGGCGTTTAACTTTAGTGAGGCAAAAGCGAAGTGTTCTGGCTATCCCAGCTAATGCTGTCTTTTGGCGTAAAGATAAATTTTTTGCTCGTGTTGCTAAAGAAGGTAAAGCAATGCAGCAAGAAGTTGTCTTAGGACAAGATCTAGACAATGGTTTAAAAGAAATTACCTCAGGTTTGACTGAGCAGGATCTTGTGATTGTCAATGCGCCTAAGTATCTTCGAGACAAAGAATCCATCACTCTAACTAAAGAAGAGAGATCCTAGCTCTATGTTAGATTTTTTTTACCGGCGACCAAAACAAGTTTATTTGTTGTTGCTTGCAATGCTTGCTCTTGGTTGGCTTGCCTACTTAAAACTCCCAGTGGCTTTGTTTCCTGAATCCTCTCGTCCCAGGATGGTCGTAAATATTCCTTATGGCCGTTATACTCAAGAAGGTTTCCTAAATCAATACGGGAGCAAGTTTGAATATGAATTAAAGAGTATTGATACACGCAATTGCAAAGCTCAATCAATAGAGGTTGAGTACCGAGCAAAAGAAGCAAACTATCAAGTAACATTCTCTTGGAACGACAATACTCGTGAATGCCAGCATGAAGTAGAGCAAAAATTAGCGCAAGCTAAGGGGATGATGCCCAAAGAAATTGCAGACTATGCTTGGGCTTGGCTGCATCATGACAATACAGGGTTTTTGTTCCTGCAATTTCATTCTGATAAATATAGTGCCACAGAACTCTATAATATTTTTGATAGCTTTCTTCTGCCAAAATTGGGGCAAATTAAAGAAGCCAAAAATCCTTGGCTCTCTAATCCTGAACAAAAAGAGATCCGTATTGAAGTTGATCCTATGCGTTTGGCTGGGCTTGGTATCACAGTCCTTGATGTCAGAAATGCGGTTTCTACGGCGCTCAAAAATTTTGGTGCTGGTGAGTTACTTGTTGGTTCCAATCGGCATCTTTTAAAGATTGAGGCACAGGTGTTAAACCCTAGCGATCTTAATCTTATCCCGATAGCTCTTGCTGATGATAAGAGAATTTATCTTGGAGAGATTGCTAAAATAGAGAGCAAAATCTCTCGGCGATACGGAGGTGTCTTTAAACTCAATGGTGAACAAGCTGTAGCTCTCTATGTACTGCCAGCGCCTGGCGAAAATGTTAGAGAAATGTGCCGTAAGGTATTTGCAACGATCGATCACACTTTAATCGAAAATAATTTGGTTGATGACGTTAAGCTTGCTGTAATTGTCAATCCAGCTACTTATATTGAGCAAGCGACTCTAAATGTGATGTGGGAGGTATGGCTGTCCTCGTTTATTGCCGTATTGGTGTTGTTTCTATTTTTAGGTAGTTTTATGGGGACTTTGACTACCATCCTTGAAATCCCTACTAGTATCATTTTATCTTTTGTTTTGATGAAAGTATTTGATGTCAAAATAAACTTAATCTCTTTAGGAGGGTTAGCTTTATCAGTAGGCATGAATGTCGATGCTTCGATTGTAATTATCGATGCTATTATGAAACGTATTGGTTCCAAAAAGCTTAGCTATAACGAGCTTTTTATAGCGATTCAAGAGGCTGTGTCAGAAGTTTGGGCGGCTCTGGTTGTCTCGACTCTAACAAGCCTTGTTGTCTTTATTCCTTTGTCCTTTACCTCAGCTCTTACAGCGGCAGTTTTAGGTGATCTAGCTAAAGCAGTAATTTTTTCTCATGCTCTATCGCTTATTATTGCTTTGATTCTAGTGCCAACTGTCAGGCTGCATCTTGCTCCCTATTTTATGCAGGCAGAAAGTAAGAAAAAGAATGGGAGATGGTTGTTATTTCTGGAAAAAGGATATAATTTTTCTGCACGATTTATCTGCCATTTTATCCAAAATGGCAGACTGCAAGCTAGCGTTTATGCCGTTTTATGTCTTTTGTTGGTGGCTAGTTTTTGTTTTCTTCCTTCGAAACTTAAGCGAGAGGTTGTTGGTAAGCCAGATACAGATTTAATC
>CALBMD010000177.1 GCA_937896265.1 uncultured Pseudomonadota bacterium | reverse complement strand
TGTCGCCTTTGGCCATGAATACATCACGTAACTCATCGTGAGCGGCTTGAGTTTTAGCTAGCAAACGCTTACTTATCACATCGTCAGTATTAGAGCCTGTGAGTGATAAGCGGGTGTGGAAGCGTCCCATAATCTTGGAAAAATCTTGGTTTTTTGCTTTGTTGGCACTACCTAGTGCCACATCAAGATCTGACTGACTAGTGACCACTATCCAAGCGCGACCATGGCAGGCCGTACCCAACAGCTCAGTTATGGTTTGCAGATTCAGCATCAATTGTGTGTTGCTACCAATAAACTGGCCGACTTCGTCCACCAAAAACACGACCCTATGATTAGCTGGCTTGGTCTTTAGGTAATCCCGAACCAATTCGGCAAAGGATTCAATATTGATCTTGAAAGTTTCGTCGGCTTTGTCGAACCACTGCCCAGCAGATTCTTCGCTCATACCAAGGGCTTGTGAGAGAGCATTGACCACGTCATCGCGCAGGAAGCCAACCGCATCGCGCTGAGATTCCCACGAGTCACCGTTATTATCCTTAAAGACCTTTTTGAAAACGTCATAGCCGCCTTCCTTGACTAAATGTCGCTCCATATTGGCGATGTGCGGCGCATCTCCCGAAAATCCTAATTTTTCGTTGAAGACTCTCAAGAAGACTTGCAGGATGACATCTCGGTTAGAGCTACTATCGGCCTTGGCATCAATATTGAACAAAATGACATCGGCAGTGTACTGAGCTACGCGCTGGATGTCGGCACGTAGCATCGGGTCGGTGACTTTGGCATCGTCAAAAAAACTAAGGGCAGGCTTTTTGGTACCTAACTCTGGGTCAGTCGCCTGAATATTCTCAAGTAGGTAGGTAGGACAGAATCTTGATAAAGTGCGACTTACCCGAACCAAAGAAGCCAGAAACCCAAACGCCCATGTGTGAGGCGATGACTGGATCATTGGGACGATCGAAACCCGCCAAATAAGCATCAAAAAATCGACGCAGGTAATCAGTAATCTGTTTGGTAACTACATACTCGTCTAGCTCTTGCCAGATACTTTCGCGGTCGCGCTGGTCAGCCTTGATAACCCCATTAATGGGGCGATCGACTTTTTTAACAAACAATTCACGAATTTGCACAGGAGATCACCTTTTTCAATATTTTTAATTAATTATTTCAACAACTGGAATGCTCGGTAGTAGGGGGCATTGGTATCGCTGCGGTCTGCGGTAAGACCAAACAAGCGCAAACTGACGCCATCATACTTGCCAGGGTAGAACACAATCAGCGGTGTGTGCTTCATCAACGGATGCAGGCCATTCAACAGGGTGTGCAGGCGTACCAGCGGGTAGGCCGTGCCGACACCTGTTAATAGCACTAAATCGAGATCATCGACGGCCATTTGGTTGACGAGATAACTCGCTAGTTTGTCTTCCTTTAATACGGGCCCGATGGCCTTCATCAATGCTTCGTCGCCTTTGGCTTGCTGCATGGCAATGGCTTTTTCTAGCAGTCCCCGATCCTGCAATAACTGAATCACGGTCTGAAAAAGATTAACGATTTTGAAGCGTAGCTTGGCTGGATGTTTAGCCAGTGCAGGATCAATGACCGTGCTAATAAAATCGCGAACCACTTCCTCACGCTCAGCAGGATAATCGAAGATATGAAATCCAATTTCATTGCCTAGGCCTTCGTTGTTTAATAACTCATTTGAGGTAATGCGCGGCAGGATTAAATTCAGTCGTTCCTCCAGCGGCAGATATCGGCTACTTATTTCGTTCATCGCTTCACGTCCATGGCTTTAAGGGTGTAAGTATCGTTATGGTCTTTCAGGTAGCGCAGCACGCGGGGATGAAGCAGGGGGGGCGTTATCCGTCGGCTCCGTGTCGAGTCGATGTATTTGGCTTGTGCCAACATGAGAAAGATAACTTGTAGTAGTTTGGCTTGCGTGCTTTTGCTCCATGTGGCGACAGTGGCATCCCGTTGTTCGCACTCATGCAAGAAGGTTGACCAGTCACTTGAGCTTATGGTGTCCTCCAAACGCTTCAATCGCCCTTGATAGACGTCAATCAGAAAATCGCCGAGCAATCGGCTATGACGAATCGCAACAACCAAAAGCATTTGGTTTAATATTTCACCCGTTTCCTGTGCAATAAGGGTTAGCCCTTCTTCGTCCAATGTATCTAGGCGTTTACGTATGAGGTGCGCCTGACGAATTGCAGAGCTAGGACTCTTTTTTTGGAGGATGTTGTCTTCTTTAATAGCATGCACCCAACCAGCCTTGTCCACTCCCGAAAGCAGTAGAGTGGCCAGAATACGGCTTTCTGCGGGTAGCAGGGCACCTGCACTGATATCGGCCATATAGTGGCTCATGCGCTCTTCTCCATCGGATTGGTGGGAGGAACGTAGCCGGGTGCTAGCACCGCATTCTTCACGCCGTAGAGTGTCAGCGGATCACTCAACCATAGCCGAACCTCTGTGCTGTTAAGGCTATGGTCAGCCGAACAATCTACATTCCAGCA
>CALBMD010000176.1 GCA_937896265.1 uncultured Pseudomonadota bacterium | reverse complement strand
CATCTCATCAGGCCGACGCCGCTCAGCCTTCATACGAAAGGGACTGATAGGAAGATCGGCCATCATTCTATCTGATTGGCTATAGCTTGAAACGATGGCCCCTTGATAGGAAAGCTTAACAACCGCATCAAGATCCCAAGTTTTCTTAGCGCTGGAGTAGCTTCCCTGCGCAGCATAAAGCAAATTTGCTGCTCTAAAATTATCAGTCAACTCAACGATCTTGACCCCTTCAACCTTACCTGTCTTAGGATCGACAGTATCGACATGGACAAAACGATTATCAACCCGCACCCAAGTAGAATCACCGCCATTTGGCTCATCATCGCCTTCAATGAGCACACTTTGAATATAGTGCACCCGCTGCGAAGCCACAGGGACTACCCATTCACCAATAAAAAACGAGAAAAAGCTTAGCACCAACCCGCCACAAGCTAAGGGTGCTCCTAGCTGCAGGGGTCCTAGGCCAGCAGCTCGCATAGCTGTTACCTCGCTTGTACGGTTTAACACCACCATAACAACAACAGAGGCCAGCAAGGCAGCAATAGGTAAAGACTGAGCGATATGGCCCGGCACTTGGTAGAGATAATACCGCAGCATCAAGCCTGCTGCGACTTGGTATTTTGAGAAATAGTTTGTTGTTTTATGAATAAAATCAAAGAGAATAAACAAAAAAAGACTTAGCAGCACTGTGCCGATGACATACTTGAAATATTCTCGAAGAATGTAAAAAAATATTTTCATAATTTTTACCATACCTCATTTAAGGGCAAGGACGCCATGACCGATATGGGAGGCATGGAAAAGTTTAAGGATATTCTGAGCGAAGCCCTTGCTAAAAACCTCGATCAAGTCATGATCGAAGTAGGTAAAAAAATTATTGGCAACGCCCAAGGTAAGACCCATCTGCTAACAATAGCTCCAGTTGAGCAAGCTTGGATCATCCAAATTGCCCGGCACTTGCTCCCCAATCAAGCCTCCCAGGTTGAACATGGCCATACTATTCAGGGCGTGATCAACGCTGGCAAACCAGGACGCATTGGCGTTGTCATACAGCCGCAAAAACTTACTGTCTTCATGGGGCCTGCTGCCGAAAAACAAGCCCATATGCTCTTTGAGATCCTCGCTACAACAGCACAATTTGCTATGAAACCCAAGACAGAACCGATATCATTTAACACAATCCCCTTAAACCTAGCTTCAGGGGTAAATATTCCTCCGCCCCCAACCAGCCAAGCACCACAAAGCTTTACTGGACTTTTAGAACAAACGCCTGATATCGAAGCCAATATAGATAATTTCGAGGTCACAGTCCCTGCTTCACATCTTGAGTCCGCAATTAGCTATCCTTCTGAAGACAAGGAAGATGATGATTTTCCCTCTTTTGATAATGCAAACGATAATTTTGGTAGTATAGAGCTAAACTTAGCTCCACAAAAAGCTATACAGGCGGAGCTCGAAGATTTACCTATAGCGCCATACTCTCTCCCGGAAGAAGATCTGCCTGAGGCAGAAAACCTCGATTTGTTGTTGCAAGATATGACAAAACAAGGCGCAAGCGATCTGATCCTTATACCTGGAGAATCACCGCTTTTTCGCATCAATGGTAGTTTGACGAAATCACAGGAATCAGCACTTAAAAAAGAAACTATTGAAGATTGGTTTAATAGCATTGTTTCAGCCCTGACCAAGAGAAAGTTGCATGAACAAGGTCATGCAACTTTCTCTTTTTCTATTCCTTCTGGTGAGAGGCTTCGCTGCGCTATCACGCAAGGGGTCAAGGGTTATACCACTAGTCTACGCCTCATCCCAGAGAAAGCAGCTACCATTTCTGATCTAGCTATGCCTGAAATATTCAGTAAAATAGCATCCTTAACCAAAGGCTTAGTGATCGTTGGTGGCACTCGTGGTATGGGAAAATCTTGGACAATGGCTGCTTTACTTTCTGCCATGGCCCAGGATCAAGCAGCGCATATCCTTACTATTGAAGAACCCATCGAGCACTTTATTCGCAGTAGCAAGGGGCTTGTGACGCAAATAGAGCTTGGCCTGCATTGTGAGAGTTTCTCCCAAGTTATCGAAGGAATGAGCACGCAAAATGTTGATATCATTTGTCTAGGTGATCTGAAAAATGCCGAGCGATTTCGTGCTGCTTTGGAGCTTGCAGATTGTGGCTATCTGGTGCTTGCTACCTTAAATACGGTCAGTATCAACGCTGGCCTGCACCGACTCATGGATTATTTTGCGCTAGAGCAACACCCTTCGGTACGCGCCTTACTAGCTACTCATTTGCGGGTCATGGCTTGCCAAACTCTTTGTCGCAATCAAAGCGCAACTCGCACGGCAGCTTTTGAAATCCTAGTTAACTCTGAAGGCTTAACAACCTTGCTCAAAGAAAATCGCTTAGCTATGTTGAACAACTATCTACAGACACAACAAGCCTTAGGGAATGTGCCCCTTAATGAATCTCTATTGAATTTAGTAGCCAATCAAACTGTTTCTATTCAAGAGGCTTGGATTCACGCCTATGATAAAAAAGACTTTGAAGAAGCAGCTAAACGACGCCGTATCTTGCCAAAAGTTAGTTAGTCTTTGGCGCTTTCGCGCCAAAGACATATCCTGAGCCAAAGGCGAAGGATCTCCCTCAATTTAGCATCGACTCCTCCTTGCTTTCAATTTATCAAAAAATTAAAAGCGGAACCGTTGTCACTTAAGGAGGAGTGTTGATCTCAATTCTTAATTATGTTATCGTCGTCCCCCAAAACATTTTTATCGGAGAATATGGATGCCAGGAGTTATCAATCGTGTTGGAGAGCCGCTAGAAAAAATCTTGCGGATATTTAAAAAGCAAATCGAAAAGTCGGGCGTTTTAGCTGATTTAAAAAAGAAAGCCCACTACGAAAAGCCCTCCATCCGGTTAAAGAAAAAATCTATCTCTGCGCGCAAGCGACGCATCAAACTAGCTCGCAAACAAGGCGAAGAATAGCAGCATCGTGAAAATCTCCATCATAGCCGCTATTGGCCAAAATAGAGAATTAGGCCTAAAAGGGCAGCTCATTTGGCGCATCAAAGAAGATCTGCAGAATTTTAAGCGCCTAACCTGGGGCCATCATCTTATTGTTGGCCGCCAAACGTTTGAATCTATGAGTGGCGCTTTGCCTGGACGTCAGAGTATCGTACTCTCTCGAAACCCCAGTATAGAACTGAAAAGCAAGCTACCATTTCAAAGAGCTGACTCGCTAGCTTTAGCCTTAGCCATGGCAAAGGCTTCTGGAGAAACAGAAGCTTTCATTATTGGTGGTGCTTATGTTTATGAACAGGCTTTAACATCCTGCCAACAGCTTTATCTAAGCGAGATTCACGCTACAGGCGAAGCTGACTGTTTTTTCCCAGCTTTTGATCGCACTCAGTGGCAAGAAGAGTCTCAGACTTTTTATCCAGCACAAAACGGACACCCCGCTTGGACTTTCTGCACGTTACATAGAGCCGATTGAAGTTTACCAATAAATCCAGAGGATCCGAGATAGCTTAACGACCCAGCACCTTCAAAGCCAAGTCAATTCTGCCAAATGGCGCCGAGATCTGTATTCCCGCTACTGACGAAGATAGCTTTTCAACCATCTCCCGAGCAATCTCTACACCCTCAAGTTTTGCTTCATCAGCTGTTTTGCAGTCCCCAATCCGCTTAATCACCTCTGGTGGGATGGTCACGCCAGGAACTTCGTTATTCATAAAAATCGCATTGCGATAACTAGTCAACGGCCAGATGCCAGCAACAATTGGAATCTTAATGTTCTTTTTATCAATATATTCTAGAAACCGCCAGAGTGCCTTAATATCAAACACCGGTTGGGTAATAGCCCACTCAGCTCCCGCCTCTACTTTCCAGAAAAAGCGACGCATCTCATAGTCAAAATCACGATGCACAGGGTTAACCCCCACGCCGATAGATAGCGATGCAGGTTGACCAATAGGACGACCGCCAAGATCAATACCACCATTTAGCCTGTGTACCATATTGGTCAGACCTATAGCATCGACATCAAAGACTCCCGTTGCGTTTGGGTAATTCCCTAATTTAGGCGGATCTCCAGTAACAAGAAGCACATTGCGAAGACCAACAGCATGGATACCAAGCATATCCGACTGCATCCCCAAGAGGTTGCGGTCACGACAGGTATAGTGAAGTACCGTTTCAATCTTAGCTTCTCGCTCAAGCATAATAGCGGTAATCATAGCACTCATGCGAGCACTAGCTCTTGGCCCATCTGGAATATTAATGGCATGAATCTGCACATCACGAATCGCTTTAGCTTTGGCGATAATAGCACTGGTATCAATACCAGAAGGTGGCAAAAGCTCGATAGAATAAACAGGCAGCTTCTCAGCTAAACGCCGCGACCAAAGAGATTTCTCAGCAAACGGTGCCCTTGCTTGCTCTGCAACTGGTTGCTCAGGATTAGCCACCACCTCAAAGCTCATCATTTTTTGACTGGAAGCTCTTGCAAATCGCAGGCTATTTGCCATGGCTTTCGTATGCTCAGGGGAGGTGCCACAACAACCACCAACAAGCTGCACTCCCGCTTTAAAAAACTCTTGGGCAAAATGGCCAAAGTATTCCGGTGTGCTCATATAGATTTGACGACCATCTACAAGTCGGGGCAAGCCGGCATTAGGCCTAACACTAATAGGCTTTTTTGTTGTTGGCCGAATTACATCCACAGCGGACATCACCACTGCAGGACCAACTGAGCAATTCAAGCCGACAATATCAACATCCCATTCCTCAAATTTTTGAAAAATCGACTCCAAACTAGCACCATATGGTGATTGTA
>CALBMD010000175.1 GCA_937896265.1 uncultured Pseudomonadota bacterium | reverse complement strand
ATTTTTTTGCAACTATAGAAGTTGAAGATAATGGCGCAGGTGTCCACAAAGCGTGCAAAAACAACTCTTTAAAAAGAAAATATTTCGTAGCAACCAAACAACAAGAGGTCTCAGTCTTTTTTCAGCAAAAAGACTTTTAGATAGCGAAAATGGTGAAATTTTTTTTGAATCAGATATTCTTACCACCAAATTTCAAATCAAACTCCCTCTAGCTTCTTCGCAGCCAATGCCTCTTGAAAAAATTATTCTTAAAGAGCAGACGCTAGTTGTTGTTGTTGACGATGATCCAGCTATGCATCTTTTTTGGCAAGAACGAGCAGAATCAACTATTGAGTCGATATATTCAAGTGAACAATTCGCGCTTGCCTACCCTTCTTTTCCGAAAGAAAACGTACTTTTTATTTTTGACTACGACCTTCGGAGCGCAAAATCTGGCCTCTGTTTAATTAAAGAATATGATCTTTATGCCCAATCTATCTTAGTTAGTGTCTATTGCTCTCATCTTGAGTGGATATCAGCAAAGCACCTTAGGGTGATCGATAAAGAACACTTAGGCCTTGTACGCATTATCAAAAAACAAGCTGGCACTGCCAAAATAAAAAAAGTAGTGCATTTAGATGATGATTTATTCTTTCAAAATCAATTTCTCTTTACCTGCGATAATCTGGCTATTCCGGTGGATGCTCTAAGCGATCCGTTAGATCTTAATCCAAATCTCTATCATGAAGATTCTGTTTTCTTCTTAGATGAAAATTATCACTCTACTGCAATTAAAGGGCGAGACATTGCTATGCATCTATTTCAGCTGGGATTTAAAAATATTTATATCCAATCCGCTGTAGAAGTAAACCAAGCTTATTATTTTAAAGAATATATTGATAAAGGTGATGAAGCTAGAATCACGGGGCTTTTACATGATTTCAAAAGAACCCTTGAAAATGAAGAATAGAAAAAACTTACCCCACAAAAAGTAGGGGAAAAGCTTTTAACCGCTACTTAAATTATTCGTCAATAATTTGTAGTATATACCTTTTTGACAGTTTCGCCGCTGCGCAGTTTAGGATTGTGCGGATAGCATCTGCCGTACGTCCCTGCCTACCGATGACTTTACCGATATCCTCTTTAGCTACCTTAAGCTCAATAATATTGGTTTGGTTACCTTCAATCTCATTTATATCAATCCGGCTAGTCTCATCGACCAATGCCTCAGCGATATAAGTGACCAACTCTTTCATCGAGAACTCACTTTCACCACGCATATTTCTTCTCGTTAGAATGGAAAGAAAAAAGGCAGTGTTTAACCTTAAAAACTGCCTTTTTTGAGTGTATATAAAAACAAACCCCAATGGAAGCTTAGAAAGCCCTTGGACATTCTAATTTTTACTAGATTTCGCTAGGCTATCCAAAATATTGAGGTCTTGCTTTTTTTATGCACCAATCATTTGAACAATCGATCAAATGAACAAATTTAAAGCAACCTAAGTCCCGACAAGTCGCAAATAAACGGGACAGATCGCCAGTAACGGATCTGCGGCGTATCATCTATCGCAATGCCTTTGCTAAACAAAAAAAATTTGAGCTCGCTAAGTCTCTTGTCTAGAGGCTCCCAGTGCTCTTGCTTTATTTCTGGTTGTAAAGCACCAAACGGCTGTACCCAAGCATAACTCTCTTGTTCTTTCAGAAGAACAAAAGGTGGTAGTAAGGGAAACTTGGGCAAACATTGCATTGTGTGATGCCAAGAGGCGTAAAAGCGTTCCTGCAAAAGCGAAGAAGAAAAGGCGCCTTTACCATGCCCCACGCTTAAGACACAAAGATATCCTAAGCGACTCTCATAGCGAAAAGCAGAGAAATGGCTGCCTTCACCAATAGGCGTTAAAGCTTCAGCTTTATTATCTTGCAGCTTTCGCTTTAGTAAATCTCTTGCATAGCTCAGGTCAAGAGCTGCGTGAAACTTGTGATAAAACTCACTCAAATCTCTGTTTATTAAGGATCTTGACATCGAATATCCTTTTTGCTACGAACCAAAGCAAGTCTCATACGATGGCCCGACAAGCCGGGTTTTAGTGTAAAAAGATTAGACATCTGGCTATTTTTTCTACCTTAAATTTAGCCTATCTCGCCATGATAGTGAACGTTTTAGTGAGCTTTACAGCTTATTTTTAGTACATAAGCGCCTTAAAACATTAAAGCTTATATCTATCTTTGAGAGGAGGCCAAGGTGGCATGGTTTTTGAATATATCGAAAGCATTCGAAGCTTAGGAGATTGGTTATGAATGATCAAAAAGTCAATATTCTCTCTTTAGCAGATTTCAAGTCTGCTAAACAGACTCAACCAAAAACTGAAGCAGGCGATGATACTGAACTCTTTGAAGCCACAATGGCTAAAAACCGCCTGCTGCAAGATAAGCTGCGCGAAGAGCGCTTAAAAGCCAATAAGCAAGTTTTAAAAAGCTATAAAATCAAAGGCAAATAAAACTGGAGCTCTCTTATGGAAACAGAACGAGACAATAACGTCGTACATATATCGCATTTTAAAGCGCAGAAAATTGAGCAAGAAGGGCTTGTTAGAGGCAGAACACCCCTTTACCTTAGCTATCAAAACAGCCATGTTGCTGGCAGTAAAGAAGCAAGCAAGCTCTGCAATTTTTCAGACCGTATTTCAGCCATTAAAGCCAACCTATCGCAGGTAAGCGAACTGCTTGATTTAGTAAAAAAACTAAAGGATTCACAGGCTCTTAATCTTTTATCATCAAAGCAATCTTAAATAAGCACTCTAGCGATATAGGGAAGCTCTCTATAAGCACCATCAAGGTCCAGTCCATAGCCAATGACAAACTCATCCTCGATTGCAAAGCCAACATAATCAATCGCTTGCTTTAACTTGTGCTTTTTTGGTTTTGAGAGAAGGGTGCATATTCTAATCGATCTTGCACCCTTAGCTTTTAGCAACTCAAGCAAGGTGTCGATAGTAAGCCCGGTATCAATGATATCTTCGACTAAAAGTACATCTTTACCTGCAATGTCATGGGCAACATCAAGATTAATGCGGACCTGTCCTGTTGTTTTAGTCCCTGAATAGGAAGCTACAGATAAAAACTCAACTGTCATAGGCAGACTAAGCTTGCGGATAAGGTCGGCAAGAAAAATAAACGACCCTTTTAAAACCCCAATAACTAAAAGGCTTTGCCCTTGGTAGTCGGCATTAATTTGAGAAGCGATTTCTACAACACGCTTCTCAATATCTAAAGCAGAAATAAAAACTTCTTTCTTGAATTTATTCACAGTGCCCCCTAAAAAGGTGAATTTAGCTCCATCAACGCCGATTTCCTAGTAAATTCAATTTGACCGGCATTTTATTTTGTGTTAAATATATATGTCATTTTCTTGGAGAGGAAGGCTATGAGCTCTGATTCAATGTTAGGTATTCCACTTAATCTTAATAAAGTTAAACGCTTGCCTCCTTCTGTTGTTAAAGACATTGAGCTTAAAAACCAAGCTCGACGCTTGGCAAACCTGACACCAATTAAAATTCGTGTCCGAGTCTGCATTGCCTGTGCTCAATCTTTTGAATCTGCCGGCAATCGAACCTGTGGTTGCAGCAATCGCAGCGCGGGTTATATTGCCGGACGAGAAATTATTTAGTCTTTAATCTCTATAAGTTATAAATTTCTCATCCAGCATGTGCAAATATTGCCGACACCTAAAAAAGCCTTTTACAGTGGGCCTTTTAGCTTAGAGGCAAGATGTGAGCGTCATTCATTTCAGCAGAAAACCCTACAACGTTACCTATCATGACTTTCATACCGGCAACCTTATTACTGTAACAAGACGCCCACCTGAAAAAATGCATCCTGTGCTACCAGAAGACATTGTGGAACTTACGACTTCAAAAAATCAAGACTGGCAAGCTGGAGACGAATTTGCAGTTAAAAACATCACTGCACGCCAACCCAATGTCTTACAGCTTGCTAACAAAGATGGTGACACAACATTTGTCGACTATTACGATGTTAAGCTAAAAGAAGAAGTTGCTGTGCGTAATGAGCATCAGGCACGTCTTAAAAACAACAAATATCTTATCTGGCCTTAAGCTACTTTTTAGACTTAAGACTACGAACACACTCTTGGATATTGCGCTTGCTCACTGCTATCTGTATTTTGGACATTAAAGCGATTTAAATCCCAACCAATGAGCTCTTCATTTTCCCCAAATACTTTAGCTCGAAGATATTGGGTGCCATCACCATTAGGGCCTTTATCCCAAAATTTTTTCTCAAAAAGAAAGCTTGATGACCCACGCACATCCTCAGAAGCAATAGGCGCCCAAAAAATACGAGAATCAGAACAGCGAACAAGCTTCTCAAGCTCAATAAATTTAACTTTAGTTTCGAATTTAAGCTGAAATTGAACAGACTCACCTGCTGCATAAAGTTTATTATCTCGAGAAAACTCCAAAACTGTATCCGATGCCAAGGCACCAGCAACTTCGATATAAGTTTTAAAAATCGACAGATCAAAATCAAGAATCTGCCCCCATCGAAAAGGCTCTTTAAAACCACTATTTTCGCTAAAGTAGAGACCTTTACCAGGAGTCAGACAATCCTGCATTGTAAAGGAAGAATCTGTTTGAACATCATCTTTATTGTCATAGACCAAATAATCGCAAACATCATGGACCACCTCACTCATACGAAGTAGTTGCCATTTAGTCAGCCAATCCGGGTTAACATACTGCCTTTGGCCATCTACTATTCGCCCAGAATCTCCCGCCAACATAACCACAACCCTGTCTTTCGACCAAGCCTTTTGACCTTCTTTATCGATCATAGCCACAGCATCATTATGCGGGGTAAGCTGCAAGACATCTGAAACAATACTGCCATCTTGAGGAATAATGTAATGAGCCCCAAACCAAAAATTTTCTTGTGCTTCGCTAGCTTGCAATTCAAGGCAGGTTGACAAATTAAATGGGCAGTGGATAATTTCAATGCCAGACGGTTTTTGCTCTGGTTTCCGCATGTGCTTTGCACCAGCCAGGATAAACATCTTAGCGCTACTTATTTCAGAACGCCTTGTGTCTAAACTAAGTTGCCGCTTAAACTGCCTATCTAACTCATCTAATGTAATGACACCCTCCTCTTTAGGAAAATTCACCATTTTTTGATCAATAGGATCTTGCCAAATAAAACCACTGTTTAGAATCGACACAAGTTCTTGAGCGAACAAGACACGAGTGTTGGGAATTGAACGATGAGCATTAGCCAAAGCCCAGACCCAAGCAAACTTTTCATTTTTATTAGCAGGAGCCAGTGGTAAATCGCGATCAACTTTCATTTTGAGCCAGCGGGCATAGGCATCGACTTGAATTGCTAGACTATCACTGGCACTACCCTCTGCAAGACCAAGTTCTAAGTAAGACAGACCAAATGCTGTTTGCCCGCTTTTGGGGCCAAGAGCTTGCGTGCTAGTAGCAGCACCATAGGCGACAAAGCTTGGTGTGGGAATTAAGTTAGACTCAAGCTTTCCCACAGCAAAAAGCAGCCTGGCTGGAATCTTGTGCATCTCAGCAGCCTGCAAAAAGGCCCTCTCAGTCGTTGATCTGATATCATCGCCAGACTTATGGTGCCTTTCTTTTTGGCCACAGGAGCACAAAAGAACTGCCAGGCTGTACAGAACGCATCTTAACATCATTTCTCAACCCCCATTTTTTCTATAATTTTAGATGGTTAACTGAAAAAAGAAAAAAACCTCACTTTTACTTTTGAAACTTTGCGATTCTTACTTGCAATTTATCATTCATTAAGGCAACCTAACGTCTCTATGGGGGTATAGCTCAGCTGGTAGAGCGTTGGATTTGCATTCCAAAGGTCAGGAGTTCGACTCTCCTTACCTCCACCAATTTTATCATTTATTTTTAGCCTTTCTTTTCCGCTGCTTAAGAATAAAATTAACCATCTGCAATTGTTCATAAAAATATCCTAATTATTATTTTATGAAAAATACCGAATAGGAAACAGTTCGATAAAGAGCCACCCTGGAGGCATCTTGCAAATCAGCGTTCCTCAAGTCGCCGTTTTAGCATCAATATTATGCCATGCCCTGGGTATAGCGCTTATTGACAAAGCTAACTTACCTACTAAAGCCCAACCAAAAATTGTCGTTAAGCTGAAAATTGCAGAGGTCAAGCAACTAGAAACAAAACCCGAACCGAAAAATATTCCCAAGAAAAAGCCAAAGAAAAAGATTGCCGAGAAAAAATTAATTGCTGGTTTGAGTAAGCAAAATTTAACGGCAAGCACATCTTCTGTTAAAGCGCCAATTGGCAATACCCTTCTTGTTGAAGACAAAGGTTTAAGGCTAAGCGATGTCGAAAAAATGGATATCGACCGCCGAGAGGATGCCAGACTTATCGCAAGCCAGACACCTTCTTATACCCCACAAGCCGAAGATGCTGAACTGCAAGGCCGCTATGAAGTTGATGTCTATATCGATGAAGCAGGAAAAGTAGTGCAAGCAGAGCTTGCATATAAAGTAGGCTTTGGCATGGACGCAAAAATTATCGCCTCAGCTATGGCTGCAACATATGAACCCCGAAAAAATCGCTACGGGAAACCAATTGCTGGTTGGAGTAAGTTGGTTTTTGTTTTAAAATTAAATTAAAATTTAGACAACTACTAAAGAGTAAGAAAAGTGGCAGAAAAATTCGTTGCCTTTTTCATAGCGGCTTGTTGCATCAGCTTACATCCTTTGCTTATTTTTGCTGATGATAACGATGTTTCCATCCATATTCGCGAATTGGGAACTGGCAGCAGCTTATCAAAAGTTGAAGTAACCCTTGGCAATACATCACTACAAAGCGATGCTAAGGGCCTAGTCCACATCCAAAGACCGAAAGAAGATGAAATCCTTACCTTTCATAAAAATGGCTTCACTAACCTTGATATACCCTTTGGGGCTCTAGAAAGCACTGACGATGGCTGCCAAGTCTTTCTAGAACCAAAACTTGTTGATGGTGATGTGGTTACAGTTATTGGTGAAAAACGCCCCACCATCGCCACCAAAGTTCTAAATCAAGATGAAATCAAAAAAACCGCCCCCGGCGGCGACCCAGTGATGGTTGCAACACTTTTACCAGGAGTTCAATCAGGAGGGTTTGATAAGCGGCTTATTATCAGAGGTTCTGGTCCTGATGATTCTGTTTACCTTATTGACCAGCTTGTTTTGCCCTTTATCTTCCACCCAATAGGCAACACTTCAATTATTCCTGATAGTCTAATCGATGATATTACTTTTTCTAGCGGCAACTTTGGCGGTCAGTACGGCAACGCGACAGGAGGGGTCTTGGTTGTTAATACCAAATCCATGATCCCTAAAAAGTCTGAATACGAGGTTAAACTAAATGTACCCATGTACTTTAGCGCTTTCGCCCAAACGCCAATCGATGATTCATCTGCTGTTTCTGCCTATATCCGCTACTCAACCATTCAATATATTTTACCAAGCGTTCTTAAATCTCTCGAGAAAAAAAACTATAGCGATAGTTTAACTGTTATCCCTTATTTTGGCGATGCCCATGCTCAATACCTTTCTCTTTCCGATGAAGGTAAAGAAAAAACAACATTTTTGAGCTCTTTTGATGGCTTAAAGGCAGCTTTCCCCAGTGATTTTTCGTCGAGTGAAGATGGGCAATCTAGCGTTGATTTTAGAACAAGTTTTTATTCCCTCTCTCATAATAGACAAAAGCGTCTAACCAAGGATTGGACATACAATACAACTCCAAACTTCTTACGGACCAAAGATCAAACGCAGTTTCTTGGCAACCGCGTGAACGTTGAGAGCAATAGCATCAATATTCCCTACGAATTAAGTTATCGCCGATCAAAGCGTGAAAAAGATTATCTTGGAGCAGAAATAAGTCAGTCGCGCACCTTCATAGATGTTACCGTTCCCAAATTTCAACGCGACGCAGTATTTCCTGATTTCGAAGATGGTCAAACTGAATCACGGCAGATTTCTGTCGACGCAACAGTGCTATCTACTTGGTATTCTGGATCTTTTGTGTTGGGGGATTTTGATGTCGAGCCAGGATTACGCCTTGATTATAATAATTTCATGCAAAAAAGCTCTCTTGATCCCAGAACTAACTTTCGCTACCACCTAAATGAAGACGCTACTTTAAAAGCAGCTGCTGGTATTTACTCAAAACGCCCTGAATACGATGAGCTTGATAAAACCTTTGGTAACCCGGAACTAGGCTATGAGCATTCCATCCACTATGCTGCTGGAATTGAGAATAAATGGGGCACCCTATGGACTAGTGATTTGCAAATTTTTCGCAAGGATTTTTACGATACAGTGCGCACTGACTCACAAGGATCTTTGCAAAACTCTGGTTCAGGTCAAAGCCATGGTTTTGAAGTATTTTTGCGGCGAAATCAAACATCTCGCCTCTTTGGTTGGGTTTCATATACCTATGCGGTTTCCAAAGAACGCGACACGAAAGACGGTTATTATATACCGTCAAACTATGATAGACGTCATATGTTCGTGATGGCTGGAGACTATACATTCACATCAACTCTTTCTTTAAGTGGCAACCTTAACTACCAAACAGGTGCTCCTTATACGCCCGTAGCTGATGTTTACTACAACGCCAATATCGATCGTTATCAACCTCAAATTGATGCGTCTAAGCGAAATTCAGAAAGACTTGGGCCATCAATGCTTCTTTCTTCCTATTTAAACCAAAAATTGCTTGCAGACACATGGACACTAAATTTGCGGTATGGTTTTGAAAATGCCGCTCTAATTCGTTCGCCGCGTTCTGTATCATACAACTATGACTACTCAGAAAAACGTGGAGTTTCTGACTTGCCTTTTATTCCATTTATTGAATTAGGAGCTGTCTTTTAGTCATGAAAATACTTTTTTTATTAGCTCTATGCATTGCTTGCGGCGGCGGCGACAGTCGCCCTGAAAAGATTGAAAAACTCCGCGCTATTGGTGTCGCTACCAGCCCTATCATTCAGACACCATCTACCCCCGATTCTCCCAAAACAGCGACTATTACCTTTTATGCAGCAGCGCCGTTTGGGAAAAATTTCGAAGTTCGCCCTTTTGAAGTGAATGCGATAAACCCGCTTACCCCTGGCATAACAATCAAGGCAGGAAGCATTAAGTATCAAGATTTTTCTCAATTTAGAATTTTTTCTGTACAAGCCAGCGCGGTCGTTCCTCAAGAATCAGCATCCCTTTCAGCTTTACTTGCTGAACGTGGAAGCACGACTTACCGCTTTGGTATCAAGTTAAAGAATGGAGAAGAAGAAGAAAAAATAGTTGCAGATCTTATTGTAGCGGCAAAAGATCAAGCGCCAACTGATATCAAAACAACAAAAATTACAATCCTCACCCCTATAGATAAATCCCAGATTTCTACAGAAACTCTGCAACTTAGAGCTAATATTGAAGATACCAATGAAGGGGAAACATACAAAATAGCTTGGTTTGTTTCAAGTGGTCAGGTAAAAAACCGCAGAGCTATTGAGACGGAACTAAAAGAAGCTCAAGCTGGGCCAGTAACTATTTTAGTCACTGTCCGAGGTTCAAAAAGCGGAACATTTGCCTATTCAGCCGTTGATGTAACAGCTATGTAACTGATATTAAATCAAAAAACCAAAAGCCTCATTAAGTTATCCAAACAACTTACCGATAGATAAAGTATAAGATCTTTACCAATGGTAGGTAATGCTTGGTTTTTATAGAAAAAAGAAAAAACGAACGAATGGCTCTTGAAGAGCTCTCAGCAAAGCTCTTCTTTAAAGAAGATCATGTTGAGATTGATTTTTGTCCCATTAATGTTTCCAAAAACGGCCTGAGCATCTACTCTACAACCTATTTACCGCTTGATTCAGAAGTTATCTTAGCTCTAGATGTAAAACATGTGCCATTAAAAGTAAAATGGTGCAAAACTAACCCAGATGATCAAGCTACCTATCGCGCTGGCCTTGAAACAGTGGACCAAAATGAAAAGTTAGACGAGCTTGTTCAAACTGAACTAGGCGGCAGACAATAACAATCTACCGCTTTTACTCTTCAGTTTGCGGTGGATGCCGAATAATGCCATCAGGAAAAAGTTTATTTAAAGCATTAAAGCCAGCAATACGATATCCTTCTGCTAAGGTCGGATAATTGAATATAATTTTATTAACCAGATCTTGCGCTACCCCGCCAGAAAGCATAATCGCTACTCCGATATGAACTAAATTGCAAGCATCATCACCTACAATATGAATACCTAAAAGCTTATGAGTACGAGCATGAACTAAAATTTTCAAAAGACCATGGCTATCGCCTCTTATATAACCGCGGGCAATTTCATTATATGTGGCTCTTCCAACCACATATTCCACACCTTCTTCTTTTAGTTGTTCTTCTGTTTTTCCTACCATGGATAGCTCTGGAATAGTATAAACTCCAACTGGAAATACCGTTGGGAAATCACCCAAGGAAGCACCAAAAGCATGGCAAGCTACATGTCTTCCTTGGTGAGATGATGTTGAAGCCAAAGCCGGCGCACCAATAGCATCACCTGCAGCATAAATATTACTAATTGATGTTTGAAAATTCTCATTAACAACGATAGCACCTCGATCATTGACTGCAATACCAAGACGCTCCAAGCCAATACGATCCGTACAAGAATCACGTCCAGCAGCATAGAACAAGACATCATTTTCAAAAGTCTGTTCACCTATCTTTGATTCAACAATAGGGCCTTTAACTTTAATCTGCTCCAGGTTCTCTCCAAGTACAAATTTCACCCCAAGAGCTTCCATAGAACGTTGCAACTCAGCACCTACTTCTGAATCCAAATACTGCAAGATACGCGATCTTGAGTCTGCAATGGTTACATCAACGCCAAGAGCTCGAAAAATACATGCATATTCACAACCAATAACACCTGCTCCATAAATGAGCAGGGTCCGAGGTACGCGTTCAAGAGAAAATATTTCATCCGAATCAACAACCCGCCAGCCATCAAAAGGGATATTTGTTGGTCTTCGCGGCTGAGATCCAGTTGCAATAAGAATATTTTCAGCGGTAATTGTAAAAGGCTCTCGATCTATGCCAATAACTCGCACAGCAAATTGATTCTCTAATAAGGCATAACCAGAAATAATCTCAATATTATTATTTTCTAAATGCTTACGTACCAACACCTCTTCTTGCATAGACACTTTATTGGCTCGACTAAAAAGCTTGCCGGTATGAAGGTCATCAATAATACGATTAACCCAAGCATCACCTACATGGTTATGAATACTTTGAATGGTTGCTAGACTCTCTCTAAGAGTCTTGGACGGCAGTGTTCCTGTATGAATCCAACATCCTCCGATTCTATCGGGACGTTTTTCAATAATGCAAACTTTCTTTTTTAGTTTTGCGGCCTGCACAGCAGCATGGATACCAGCTGGTCCGCTGCCGATTACAACGAAATCAAAGCTCTTGCTTACTTCCTTTGAGCCCTTTTTAGAAGCACCATCTTGCACAGACGCCATTGTTGTCAGTCTTTCATAAATAAAACCCTGTGCCTTATATATCGAACTTATTTCAACAAACCTTAGCTGGATTCCAAATATTAAGATTATTTGTTATTATTGAAATAAACTAGTTAATGCATTTAAGACTTTTTTTAGGGTGATGCCAAAATACCTATGTATTTACCTAATCTTCAGCCACGAAACGGAGTAGGTCGCCACGACGAACCATACTATCAAGACAATAAAAGTGTGGCATTACGTGAAAAATCGGCTTTTCTCACAAACAATCATGAAGCTTGGCTAGCTGGCCTGCCAGCTCATGCTCTGCTTAATATTCCCCCTAGAGAACAAATCCCAACAATATTAGCAGTAGGCGGCGGTAAAGGCGGCGTAGGAAAAAGCATTCTTAGCGCTAACCTCGCCGCGAGGCTGGGACAAGTTGGCTTTTCTGTTCTTTTAGTTGATCTTGATATTGGCAGTGCTAACCTTCATACCCATTTTGGCTTGCCTGTTCCTCAAAAAACACTCGCCGACTATGTTCTTTTTCAGCAATGTACTTTTGAAGAAGTGCTTGGTCAAACCAGCATGAAAAATGTCTATCTTCTTGCTGGAGGCAAAGACGAAGCCTGGTCTGATACAACTGACTTTAGCACATCAGCCTTTTCAAATTTATGGACTAGCCTTTTAAACTCTCAAATCAAACAAGGTTTTGATTTTGTAATCATCGATCTAGGTGCTGGTACTCACCGACATACTATCGATTTTTTTGTTAGTGCTCATCTAGGGATTGTCACAGTTGTACCAGAACCCACGTCTATTGAAAATGCCTACTCCTTTTTAAAGGCCTCTCTTTGGCGGATCATAGAAAATGTTGGAATTTCTAGCAATGCCTGCGCTGCTGCCGACGAAGTAAAAGAACTTATATTTAACCCATATGCATCAACGATGCATGCAGGTAGCCATCTTAGCAGACTCAAATCTCTCGGTGGCGAGTATAGTGATTTATCCAAGCAAATATTCAAAGCTCTCAAAGGGCGACAAATCGGTTTTGTTATCAATCAAATAAGATCTCAGCGCGATATTGACATCGGCGAATCAATGCAAACAATTAGCCGCAGCTACTTTGGTTATGAAACACGATTTCTTGGCTACCTTAATTATGACGATGCGGCTTGGAAGTCTCTTAGAAATCGCAGGTTATTAGTTGCTGATTTTCCTCACTGCATCTTATCTAAGAAAATAACTGAGGTAACTTCAAGAATCCTCAAAAGTTTGGGGTATCTTTGATCTAATCATAAGGCAGGGTGAAAATGAACCCAAGTCAGAACACTGAAAAATCGCTGCAAGATTGCTACAATATTTTAGGATTGCCTACAGATGCATCTGATCAAGAAATTAAAGAAGCCTATTTCAAATTGAAGAATACTTTCTCGATCGGAAATCAAGCTCTCTACTCTTTAGCTGATGAAAATTATCTAACCGCTACTCTAAGAGATCTAGATGCTGCCTATAAAAGGCTTTGCCAAACAAAGAAAAAATCAGAAGTGTCAGAATCTTTTATTATAACAGATTATGCAAATAATGATTTTATACCAACTTCAATTGCTCAAAAAATAAAGACCCCCCTTATCGCAAATGGCATTAAAACAAAAGATCCAGAACTTAGTAAAAAAATGCAAGATTTGATCAGCAAGACGGAAAAAATTGATGGTGATCTTTTTAAAAGACTGCGTGAACTATGCCAAATTTCTCCTCATGAAATCCAAGAAAATATTAAAATCTCTGTCACCTATATCGAATATATCGAACAAAATCGATTTGATTTTCTTCCCCAGCCTGTTTATGTTAAAGGCTTTGTAACAAGCTACCTTACCTTCCTGGGAGCGCCAGACAGGCAGCGGCTTACCGATGCTTATATAGGGAACTTTAGCGCTTGGTTGAATCAAAAAAATCATTAATTCAAGTTGTTACCCAATTACCGACAAATCCTAAGAGACTTGATGTTTGGCTTGCTCAAATGCTCCAGCTTAGCCGCTCAAGAGTGCAGCAACTTCTAGTAAAAAATAGCATTACGATCAATGGTCAATCTATAAACTCCAAGACAAAGCCCAAGCTCGGCGATCAAATCACCCTTTTACCAGAAGCCAAAAACACAGACCTTGAGCTACCTGATATTCCAATCTTATATGAAGATGATGATATCTTAGTTGTTAACAAGCCCTCTGGACTTAAAGTGCATGCTGGCAACTCTCTTTCTTGTGAGATTACATTAGTAGATTGTTTGAGGAAACAAGCTACTAAGTTAAGTTCAGGTTTAGGCGATCCTACACGTCAGGGGATTGTTCATCGCTTAGATCAATTCACCTCAGGTGTTCTCATTTGTGCAAAAAATGACCCTACTCATATTGCCATGCAGAATATCTTTCGCCAAAGGCAAGTTGAGAAAGAATATTTGGCGCTTTTATGTGGAATAATGCCTGATTCAGAAATTTTCTGTGAGAGTTATCTCTACCGGGATCCTAAGCACAGGAAAAAATTCGCCTCAACATCAGATCCAACAAGCTTAAAAGAGACTAGATCACGGCTAGCTATTAGTACTTTTCAAAGAATCGCTACTTATGATCCTTGCTTTAGCTTAGCTAAAGTTTTTATCAAAACAGGACGAACACATCAAATTCGGGTACATGCCAAAGCGTTACATCTGCCAATTATTGGCGATCAACTTTATTTTTTAAAAACAAAACCATTGAAGATACCAAGTGAAATCAAACAAATTATTGCAAACCTCAGAGGACAAGTGCTTCATGCTAGAAGAATAAAGTTCTTCCACCCCACCCATGGAAAAATTATGTCTTTTAAAGCCCCTATAAATCAAGGGTTTCATGATTTGCTTTTGGCTCTAGCACCATACAGAAAGCCCCGCTTTCATTTGTAGCCAAAAACTATTCATCGCAGTAGTTTTATGCTAGCATCGTTATGTTTAATCCTTTCTAACAATTGACACCGAGGAATCGATGAACAACAAACTTTTGACAAGTGTGATGCTTTCTACCTTTGTTTTTATGATGCAAACGGGACTTGCTGAAGATAAAGGCGTGTTGTTCTATCGCAAAGGCAAGCCAATATTTAAATCTGAAATTAGCCCAGCCTATAGCCAAAAAATATTTGAGGCTGAGAGGCAATATTACTTAAGTACTTCACAAATATACCAAGAAATATTTCTAGAAATGCATCTACAAGACGAAGCAAAAAACAAAAATTCAACGCCAGAAGCTATACGACGAGAATTTTTCAAAAGCTCTTTAGTTGGTGAAAAAAAAGCCAAAGAATGGTTTGAAGAAAACAAAGCTAAGCTCGGTGGCCGCAGTTTCGAATCTATAAAAGGCGAAATTATTGGCTTTTTAACACGAATTGAAGAAGAAAAAGCAGCAAACATATTTTTCGACAAAATGCGAAAAAACGGTGATTATAAAGACAATCTGAAAGCACCAATGCCTATTAGCATTGATATTAAAGTCTCTGAGTTTCCAAAAAGAGGAGCTATCAATTCAAAAATCAAAGTCATTGAATTTGCTGACTACCGTTGTCCTCACTGCATAAAAACTTTTTCTACAATGGAAAAAATTGTCGAAAAATATAAAAATAAAGTCGAATTTACTTACATCGATTTTCCTCTTTCTGACCTTTCATCAAAAATTTCTGCAGGCGGCGTATGCTCTAATCAGCAAAATAAATTCTGGGATTACTACACTCTAGCTTTCAAAGCAAATGGCAATTTTGACGATAAATCGCCAGAAACTTTTGCCAAAGATTTAAAACTAGATTTAAATCAATTTAATTCCTGCTATAGCCATAGCGCTACCAAAGAAAAGGTAAAACTTGGCCAAAACGAAGCGCGCCGGATTGGAGTGACTGGCACTCCCGCTATTTATATTAATGGAATATTTCAGCACTCTACCGATGAAGAAGACCTAAGCAAAACCATCGAAAGCCTATTTTAATAACTGAAACATTTTTACCTACCAAAATTTTGAAGAAACAAGCCGATTATTACCAAGTCTAGATGGGGAATGACTATCTAGACTTGGAGTAATGAAGTGAAGATTTATCACAATCTATCTATTTTGCTTTTTTGGCACGTTTTTCATGCCACACTCTTAGCTAGTCCCATATCAAGGGAAAGGGTCGAAGAAGAGACGAAAAACCAAGTTAATTCCAAAACTAACGCTATTTTGAGCAAATACTGCTCTGATTCCTGTCAACTAGTGGATGTCTCTGTCACCATCATTGAAAGAATTTCAGAACTTGATAATCTTGGCTTTGAAGGCGTTGGTGAGCTCGCCAATGCTCGTTCCTATAGTGCGGATAAAATCTATCTGCAAATTCAGATTGATAATCGCCAAACTAAGCAAAATAGACAAAAGCTTGAGATTTTAATCAGCAATAGCTTACGTAACTTATCTAATAGTCATGAAATTAGATGGTTATCTGTTGATTTACCAAATGTTGATGAATCAGCATCTGTCATTGAGGTTTTACAAAACAAATTAAAATCAGATTTAAGCGCAATGCTTAAGAGCGTGATTCAAAAATATTGCCCTGATAACTGTATTTTATCCAATATTCTTATTGATGGGTCTTTGATTACACCTGATGACGCCGAAACTACAGATCCCTTGTCTCTTCTTCGAGGCGAAACAGGACACTCTTACCTTAAGATTAATAATATTGATATTGATCTTTCTATTGATGAAAAAATTCCAGAAAAAGATCGAGAAAATATTCTTGAACTTATGCGTTCAAAAACTAAATTTGTCCGCCCTATAAGCTTTAATATCAATATCGTAAATTTTCCTGAATCCTACGCAGAAAAAAAAGAAAAGCTACAAGAAGAATCAAAAGATCCTTATGGCCTTGAAAAACTACGACGCACTCTAACACTATTTAAAGAACTAGCCGGCACAAAAGAAATAATTTCTACAACTTCATCTAATAGCTCATCTAGTCAAAATAGTTCTGCTACTTCTTCTAAAGAGGATCATTCAAAAGTACAAAATTCTGAACAAAAAGATACCTCTGATGACGAATCATCTCATAAAATATTTATCTACCTTAGCATATTTCTTGGTCTCATATTTATCTTTGCAATTGTCTTTCTCAAGATATCGCAAGCGCAAAAAGACGCAAAAATTCTAATTAACCAAACAAAACCAAGAAAAGAAGTTGAAGCTTCCGAGGGTATCGAAACAACAGAAGAAAAGACCCTGACTTCCGTCATCAATAATAAGGATCTGATAAGCAAAAAACTAGCTATCAAAGATCTCAAAAAAGAAATAACAGATATCTTCGTAAATGTGCCAAAAGTAGCGCAAGAAACCTTTACTCGCTTCTTACAAGAAGAAGGAGTCGAAGAGACTGCAAAATACGTTCATATCTTTGGCAAGATGATTGTATTTGAACTGCTAAATGATCCTGCCTTACAGAGAAATCTTTACGACTTAAGCGAATATTATCATAAATCAGGCTTCAATTTTTCTACAGACGAAGAGTTGACTCTACTAAACGCTTTGAAGACAAAAGTTGTTGCTGGCGAAATCAAAGTGCTGGCTCGCCAGACGCTCAATCAGTTTGACTTTCTAAATGTCCTTGACCCGAACCAAGTTTATCAGCTAGTAAGCGACGAAACACCTAAAGTACAAAGTATTGTACTCACTCAACTCAGCCCAAAAAGAAGACGCAATGTCTTTGAACTCTTTGAAGGTCAAGCTAAAATAGATTTGATGCGTGAACTATCACGTGTAGAAGCAATACCTAAAGAATATTTATTTAATGTTGCCGCTGCGTTAACACGCAAAGTAAAGTCTAAACCAGAATTTGATACTCAAAGTCTGCGATCAAGCGATATACTCTTAGAGCTACTTGAGAGATCAACGCTCAAAGAGCAAAGACAGCTTATGAAAAATCTCAGCGATAATAATGCCGAAGCAGCTAGAACTCTCAAATTAAAGCTTGTCACAATCGAAATACTTCCATATCTCAAAGATGGTCATCTTTTGGAAATCGTATTTGCCATGGATAGATCTGATCTATTAATTTTCTTACTAGGTTGTCCAGATCACATTCGCCATCTAATCTTATCCAAAGCACCAGAAGAGCTGCGAAATAGTTGGTTAGAAGAGCTACAAAACACCAGTGGTGTTGATGAAAGTACCTATCGATTAGTTGAGATGATCGTACTTAGCAAAATTCGCCAATTAAGCAGTCAAGGAGCAGTTCGATTGCTTGAAATCAACGAAATGATATTTCAGGAAACAAAAGCTAATCCCCGTGATGCTCAACAGATTGTAAATCATAAAAATCTAGTTGCTTAGGGATCCTCAGTTGTTTGCTTATCTTCTCGTTTAAGAGCATATTTCCATAAAAGCCTCTGAGATACTACATAATCACTATTTTGCCTGCGAAAACGTTCGGCTAAATCTTCCGCACATCGTTTATAAAAGCGCGCCTTGCATTCGTTACCTTCGCTTTCTAAAAATGCATCAAACACCTTACTCTCTAACTCGAATAAAAAGCATTCTGATTCAGCTGTAATCGTTGCTGATCTTGGAGCATTTTCAAAAAGACTCATTTCACCAAAGCAAGATCCTACCTCCAAAAAAGCTAAGCGAATTAAACCATCTGTTTCTAGGCTCGATTTATAAACAGAAACGGTACCATGAAGAAGAAGAAAGAGGCCCCTACTAGCTTCTCCTTCAATAACAATATTGGCGTGAGCGGCAATGCGAATGACACGTCCAAGCTTATAAAGCTTGGCAAGCTCATCTTTTTGCATAGCAGCGAAAATTGAAATCTTGACCAACTGGTCAGATCCCCAATGGGGGTCTGAAAAATCAACATCACTATCTGCAATTTCCACCAAAGCTCACCTTTATCCGAGAAGTGAAATTTTTTGAAGTTTACCAATAAATCGAGAGGATTCGAAGTTCGGTTGGGTGCAAGGCGCGAGGATGAGCGAAACCGCAGTGTACATATTGGTACATGAGGATTTCGCGACGACGAAGCAACGAAGCACACAACCAGAAATTCGGATCCGAGCTTATTTAGTTTTTCAAACCAGAAATATAACGGACAAGGTCAATCTTAGTAACGACTTTTTTGGGTTGTCTTTTCTCATCAATAATAACTACAGCATCTGAAGTCATAAGTAGCTCTTGAAGTGCAGAAACCGGTGTTGAAAGATTAATAGTTGCAACATTTCTAGCCATTAATTCCCGGACAGGCAAATCCCTATCCGGTTTATGGGTTGACAGCATATACTCCAACAGATCCTTCTCATAGAGCATACCTAATAATACACCGCTTTGATCATCAATAATTGGCAACTGGGAAAAACCTTGATCACGCATAGTTTCGATGGCTCTTTGTACAGAATCACTCATTTTCAAATAAGTCAATTTTTGATCAGCCACTTCATGACTAAAATCACGCATCGACCCTTCCAACGTTTCATAGGCAATAAAGCGATTGTCTTTCATCCATTTATCATCAACAAATTTCGTCAGATAGTTCCGAACGCCATCAGCCAACATGACAACACAATTATCACCTTTCTTTAATCGAGAAGCTTCCTTAAGAGCACCAAATAAACTTGCCCCAGAGGAGCCGCCACAAAGAAGACCCTCTTCTCGAATAAGTTTTCTAGCAAGAATAAAGGATTGTCTATCATTACTTTTAACCCAGATGTCAACAATCTCTGTATCCAAAACCTTAGGGAAAAAATCGTAGCCAATACCTTCTACTTTATAGCTAGAAATAGTAGTCCCACCACCAAGAATTGAACCGACTGGATCAACTCCAACAATAATACAATCTGGACATTTCTCTTTAATTTTACGGCCAACACCTGTAATTGTCCCACCAGTCCCGGCACCTATAACAACCATAGCTACTTTATGATCAAGATCATCAAGAATCTCTTGCGCTGTCTGATGATAATGAGCATTAGGATTTTCTACATTACCATATTGGTCAAGAATATGCGCATTTGGCAGCTCTTGCTGCAAACGCCTTGCAACGCTAATGTGGCTTTGGGGAGAGTCCCAAGCAGCTTCAGTTGGTGTTCTGATAATTTTAGCGCCTAAAGCCTCTAATACAACCTGCTTCTCCTGACTCATCTTTTCCGGCATAGTAATGATTACAGGGTAACCCTTAACAGCCCCAGCCAGTGCCATACCGATACCTGTATTACCAGAAGTCGCTTCAATTAATGTATCACCTGGCTTAATTTTCCCTGATTTTTCGGCCTCTTCGATCATACGCAAGGCAATACGATCCTTAAGAGAGCCTCCAGGATTCATAAACTCACATTTTCCATATAAATTACATGACAAATGCTGACCAATACGACGGAGAGGAACTAAGGGGGTTTGGCCTACTGCATCAAGAATCGATTTAAGTAACATGAGAACTCCAGACAGGAAAATAGCTTCTAACAAGCCAGACGGCTTACGTTCGGCAATAATATCAAAAGAAAAAGCATGTGCCTAGGTGTACTCTCTATTTTTAATGCTGCTCTAAAGAGAGCTACTTTACAGTTAGCTTGACCAAAAAGCATATGAATGAAAAAATAAGGTAGGAATCCAAATTCTTACAAATAGTAATGGCTTTTCATGCTTTTTAAAAAACCCATGGTCGCAATTGACATAGGATCTAAAGCTATCAAGATTCTTGATACTCAAAGAGCTGATCCTATCAAAATTAAAAAGGCAGGTATTGAGTACCTACCAGGGTCGGCTATTGTTGATGGATCTATTATTGATAGCGCGGCAGTTGCGAATGCCTTAAAATTGCTTTTAAAAAGACTTAAAATTAGCACAAGAGGACGAAGAGTCGCTATCTCTATTGGTGGCAGTTCCGTAATTATCAAGAAAATTTCTTTCCCTTTAGCAGACGATTTAGAAATTGCTCAAATGGTGGAAACAGAAGCTGAGCAACACTTTCAGTATAGCCTGGATGAGCTTTATTACACTTGGCATATACTAGAAAACAGTCTTGATGCTAGTCAAAGTCATGTTCTCTTAGTGGGAGCAAAAAAAGATTTTGTCAATCAGCATATGGCCGTTGTCAAAGCAGTCGGTTTTAAAATTGGTGTTGTTGATTGCGATGTTTTTGCCGCAACAAATATGCTTGAATTCACAAACGGCATTACCACTGATCTTATTGGTTTAATTAATATCGGCTCATCCGTAACACAAGTAAGCTTTGTGGAAAATGGAAATCCCATTTTTACACGAGAAATTGCCATGGGAGGCAATAATTTTACTCATGAGATCGTCAAACAAATGGGAATAGGCTTCGATGAAGCTGAAACACTAAAAATCACTCTAAGCGAAGAGCGAGATAGCAGTCAGCCGAAAATGCTTGTTGCTATTAACAAAATTAGTGCACAAATTGCTAGTGAAATTCAATTGACTATTGATTTCTTTCTACAAAAAGAAAACAACAAGAATTTAGGAAAGACCTTACGCGCAATCTATCTCTGTGGTGGAGCTTCTTCAACATTTGGCTTGATAGAGACTATTGCCAAAACCACTCAAGCTGAAGTAGGTATCATAAATCCTTTTCAAGGCGTTGACATCTCTAAATCTGTAGCATCAAATCTCTCTAGCAGTGAAAGCAATTTATTTAGTGTTGCTATTGGCCTTTGCTTAAGAGAAGAAGAAGATGGCTAGCAATCGATTAGGATTAGCAAATGATCAAAATCAACCTAGCTCCCTATGAAGAAATAGAGAATAAACATTGGTATTTACCTGACCTCACGATCACTATATCAACCTTACTCTTGTTACAAATCGTTAATACAGTTTATTTTATGTCAATGGATTCAAAAATAAACTCTCTCGAAACAGATCGTTTGGTTATTGTTGAAGCCACGAACAAATTGAAGCCTGATCTTGTAAATTATGAAGGTCTAGATAATAAAATTAAAAAACTAAGTGCCAAAATCGAAGCCCTAAAAAAAATCACTATATCAAAGATTGAAAAATATAAACCGATTATTACTCTAGAGCATCTTCAGACGTTAAAACCAGATGGCGTTTGGTTTACATCACTAGCTATTGAATCCAAAGAAGAATTAATTAAAATAGCAGGCGGCGCCCTTGATAATTTATTAGTAGCTGATTTTATTTCAGCCATAGATTCAACAAGAACACAAGAGTTTGATCCAAGTGATATGCGCTCACAAGTCTATTTTGTCAATTTGAATATAGGAAAAGTTACGATCCCAAAACTTACAACAAACTCATCCTCTTCGTCAGCATCTCTTGGAAACACAAAAGACATACCTGCCACAGATATTACGAAAACACCAGATCTTCCTGCTTGGGAAATAACTATTAAAATTGCTACTAGGACAGCTGCAAAACCTCCATCCAAAGCTGATCTTAATCTTTAGGGAGGCTACATGTTTGAAGAACAAATCATTAAATACAAGAGCTTAAGCTCAAGAACAAAAATTTTTCTTTGTATCTTTATTGGCATGCTCTATCCCTTGCTCAGTTTTTATGAAAAATTCCCTGATAGCCAAGATAGAATGACACAAGCAATCACCGCTCGGGAACGAGCAGAACAAGCATTTAATAAAGCAAAGCAACAAAAAGACAATCTACCTAGACTTGCGCTTTTACTTGAGAGTACTGAATTTGAGCTCAAAGAAGCTTCCAAAAAGCTGCCAAACGAATTTAAAATGGATGAAATCCTGCAAAAAACGTCAACACTTGCTAATAACGTTGGTCTTTTTCTTGAAGATTTTACACCAGGAAAAGGCGAAATTTCCGGCGATACATTTAAATATCTGACTATGCCTGTAAAAATTCAACTTACAGGCGCCTTTGACCAAGTAGTCCGCTTTTATGATCAAATCGTGCATTTGGACTTGCTTGTACATATTAAAAATATTAAATTCACGCCAGTTAATGACAAACAAGAAAAAGAAGTTATTCTTTATGATAGTACTCTGGGTGCTAAAGCATCTGAAAAAATAGCAAGTAAAACCAAACAGGCATCTTATCTTGTGCCAAAATTAGTCGCAACAGCTGATATGATAATCTTTAGATCGCTAACAGATGCAGAAGTACTGGAGCTTACAAAAAAAGTTGAGCTAAAAACAGAGCAAAAACCCACAAAGCCAAATTCAAAAGAGATGAAATCAGAACAGCAATCTCAAGCTAAACAACCAGCTCAATAATTTAGGTGGAGAATAAAATTAGTGCTTTAGAGCAGTTTGATAAGCAATTTAATAGGCTTTTACAGCAAGGAGCAAAAAAACTTGATCCATTTGTTTTATTGCTAAATCCTAATTTTAAAGTCAAAGACGATTTTGTTAAAACACCCTACCTAGCTGCGATTATGGGGCTTACTCACGGCAATGAAATTATTGGAATAACGGTTCTTACTGAACTAATGAACCTTTTTGCTGAGAAAATAGTTTGTTTTGATTTACCACTTATAATTTCATTAAATAATTTAGAAGCGTATGCAAATAATAGTCGATTTATTAGCTTTGATTTTAACCGCTTATATGGCCGAATAGATCGAAGCTTGTCCAACTACGAGACAAGCCGAAGTATCGCTATTCAAAGCCACCTGGAAAAAGTTGGCTTTGCTCTTGATCTTCATCAAACGCAATTACCTCTGATGCATAAAGGTCCTTTTTGGCCGGCGTTAGAATCAAAAGAGGTCATCAATGCTATCAAATTTATTGACCCCTACGCTACTATCGTCAAGACACCGCCAAAATCATCAAATGATTTAAAAAATGGTGTATCTTGCGATAATTTTATGTTTCTTAATCAAAAAATTGGTATCACCGCAGAGCTTGGCACAAGAGGTTTTGATTCATACCAAAAATCTTATGGTTTAGAAATATGCCTTCGCTTTCTTAGCCTTGTGCAAGCAAAATACCACGAAAAAACTATAGAGAATTCGTTTCAAGGGCAAGAATATCACACTTTCAAAACTCTTTTAAATGAGAATGGCCTCGTGTTAGATAGCAAACTCAGAACTTTTTTCCATCTTAAAAAAGGTGATATTGTAGGCCGATACCAAGACGGTAGTCTATTAACAGCTGAACAAGACTGTTACGCTTTATTTCCTAAAATTGACTCTCAAGTACAAAAAGATTCAAAAGATCCACTTGGTTATTTAATGGCTTAAATGACAAGAATACCTGCAACACAAGCAGTCATCAAATTTGTCAGAACTCCACCCAAAAGCGCTCTTAAGCCAATACTTGCTAAATCTTTTTTCCGAGATGGCGCTAAAGCACCAATTCCTCCTACCTGCATACCAATCGACGAAAAATTCGCAAATCCACAAAGAGCATAAGTTGCAAGCATCACTGTTCTCTCTGAGAGCATACCAGCTTTCATATACTCACCTAGGTGCAAATAGGCAATGAATTCGTTCAAAACAACCTTTTCACCTATTAATTGCCCAACAATACCGCATTCCGACCATGAAACTCCGATAAGAAAGGCTAGCGGCCTAAATAGATAGCCTAGCAGCAGCTCAAAAGTAAGCTTATG
>CALBMD010000174.1 GCA_937896265.1 uncultured Pseudomonadota bacterium | reverse complement strand
GAATTATCAGGTGCAGGAAAAATTGTAGTCAATTCTGGAATCTGGATTTTTATTATGTTTGAATTGGCACTTTTAATTTTTGCATTTAATTATTTCAATATGATTGCAAATAACAAAATTGAAAGTCAGAGGCGATTTCAACGTAATATGTTAGATAATCTAGACGAGGGGATCTTTTGTGTTGATCATAATATGGAAATTCAATCTGATTATTCAGCAAAACTGGAAAGTATTTTAAACAGACAAAATTTAAAAGGATTAAGCATTGAGGAAGCTATTTTTCGTGATTCTAAAATAACGAATGAAAAAAAATCGCAAATAAATAGCGTTCTTCTAAATATTAGTTCTTCAATCATTAACTTTGAAGCTAATAGTGATTTTTTGCCTATGACTTTTGAAAGGCAAAACCAAGGTGAACTTCAGATGATTAGAATTAACTGGGCACCCATTGCAAAAGATGGACTTCTTGATTTAGTGCTTTTTACTATAAGTGATATCACAAATCAGTTTAAAAGTGAGCAACGCCTACAGGCCCAGAATGGGCGAATAGAAGTTCTAAACAGTGTTTTAGAATATGGTATAGATGAATGCGCCTCTTTTTTTGAAGCTTCTCTTGTCTTGCTGGAAGAGTGCAATGAATCTCTATTAAAGAAAGATATCAAGGGTCAATTAATTAAAATCCATACTTTAAAAGGCAATGCTCGCGTTACGCAATTTGCAACTATAAGCGCTGCAGCTCATTCTTTGGAGGAGTATTATACTGGTGTTTTTAAAGAAAATGCTTCAATTGATCAAGAAATTGTGGCTTCGTTTCTTTCTGATATAAAAGAAAAAATCTTTTCTTATCAGCAAGAAATTAATCGTTTAGTATCAGTACCAAGCAGTCTTGGTAATACGATCAACTCAGATCTCGAGCACCTTCTAGCGCCTATGATGAAGCATTTATCAGGTCTCTGTGTGTCTCAAAATATTGAGCCGGTGAATGTTCATGTGTTTTCTAGTGGAGAGAAAATTGATAGGGAGAAAGGGAATGTAATTCGTGATATTATTCTGCATTTGATTCGCAATTCTATTAGTCATGGAATAGAACCTAAATTAGAGCGGATAAGGAACGGAAAATCTGAAAGCGGAAATATTTTTATTAATGTAACAGAAAGAACAGATAATGATTTCACAGTTGTTTTGAAAGATGATGGTAGAGGACTCAATATTTTTGCAATTGCAAATAAATCTTCTAAAGTTAGTCTAAATGATGAAGATCAAAAGATTGCTAGTGAAATTTTTGACTCAGGTTTTACAACCAAAGAATCGGTAGACGAAATTTCAGGAAGAGGCGTAGGAATGGATGCGGTGAAAACTCTCTTGGAAAAAATGGGTGGATCAATTGATATTGTTTTCACTGCTCCCAGAACAGCAGAAGGGTATCGGCCATTTGCCTTTAAGCTGAGGATTCCTTCTACATCAAAGATTAGCTAGGTCTGAGGCAGCATTTTTTCTACTTGTTTAGCATCAATGAGAACAAATTTTTTACTTTCTTGCTCATATAAATACACATCAGCAGTTGCTAAATCAAACCACCAACCATGAAGTCGCACTTTTTTTTGGGCCAATCGTTCTTTGACGACGGGGTAACTAGCCATGTGTTCTAATTGCTTGAGCACGTTGATTTGCGAAAGACGATTGTGCTCTGTCAGATGAGGAGAGAAATCTTTATTTTCCTTTAAAGCCTTTAATGCGTCTTCTCCATGCTGTAGCCAGCTACTCATATTCAAAGCGCGAATATTTTCTCTACCGTTGCAAAGGGCCCGCATAGCACCGCATTCTGAGTGTCCGCAGATGATAATATCTGACACATGAAGTGAATAAAGAGCAAATTCGATAGCAGCTGCTTCAGATTCATCACCTACAGAGAGACCATTTTGCGCACATGGCGGAATCAAGTTGCCCATATTGCGAATAACAAAGAGATCGCCAGGATTGGTAGAGGCAAATAAGTTTGGTACCACCCGGGAGTCTGAGCAGGCAACAAACAAAGAATCAGGAGCTTGACCTAGAGCAAGATCAGCGTATTTTTCTCGATATTCAAGAATCTTTTGTTCTCTAAACTCTACAATACCCTGTAGCAATTTTCTCATAAGTACTTCCAATAGTAATTTAAGTCTAAGAGACTTTAGCTGCTATAATCCTGAGGAGCAATGCTTTTTTGGGTTTGTTTAAATAAGAAAATAGCTTTTTCTCTTTGTATAGCGTGATCTACTATAGGTGTAGGATAACCTGCAATCTTAGATTTAGGTGCATGAATTTCTTTTAAATTAGCTCCTTCTAGCTCCTTTACCCACTTTCGAATATATTCCCCTTGAGGATCAAACTTTTTGCTTTGTGTCTCTGGATTAAATACCCTAAAATAAGGTACAGCATCACATCCTGTTGAGGCAGCCCACTGCCAACCTCCGTTGTTAGCTGCTAGATCACCATCGAGTAATTGTTGCATAAACCAACGTTCCCCCCAGCGCCAATCAATCAAGAGATCCTTAGTTAAAAAAGAAGCAACAATCATTCTAACTCTGTTTGGCATCCCTCCTGTGCTGATAAGCTGTCGCATACCGGCATCGATAATAGGAAAACCTGTTTGTCCGGTTTTCCAGGCGGCAAAGAATTCGTTGTTGTTTTCCCAACGAAGATGTTTGTACTTATCTAAAAAGGCTCCTGTTTCAACCTCAGGCTTGTGCCATAAGATGTGATAATAAAACTCTCGCCATACCAGTTGGCGTAAGAATGGATAACTAAAGCTATCTTGTCCAAGGTAAGAAAAAATTTGGGCAGTAGTGAGAGAGCCGTTTTTGAGATAAATCGATAAATCAGAGGTCAGTTTACGTGCTGGGTAGTCACGGCCTTGTGCATATTGCGACAAGTGCTTAGAAAAATGCTCTAAGCATTTAAAAGCAGCTTGACTGCCAGCTTTTGGCAAATCTTTGCTTGCTTGCGCTGTTTTTTCGATAAATATGTCTAGTTGATCTGTTAGTAATAACCCTCCTTGAAAAACTTGCCTCCAAGTTAACTGAAAGGGTTTTTCGGACCTTTTGTTTTGAATCAAATATTTTAGCCCTGGTTTTTCTTCAGCAATCCGGCTGGTTAGAAGGGGGCTATCAAACCACCTTTTGCTAAAGGGAGTAAATATTTGATAATAGCCGCCATCAGGGCGGCTAAGTTCTCTCGGTTCAATCAGCAAATGGTCTCGTGCTGTATGCACGAGAAGGCCTTTTTCTTTAAGAAAGTGATAAATATCCTTGTCACGGTTGCGGGCAAAAGGTTCATAATCGCGGTTAAAAGAACAACTTGTAGGTAGCGATTTACCAGCGCTTTTAAGGTGTTCAAGCAATTGATCAAAACCTTGCTTTGGAAGAGCATCAAGTACTAAAAGATCGCCTCCTAGTTCCATGAGTTCCTGGCGCAGC
>CALBMD010000173.1 GCA_937896265.1 uncultured Pseudomonadota bacterium | reverse complement strand
CCAATCTACTCTATAATAGAGTTTGCGGATAAGCTCCGAAGTTCTTTTGGCAGTGATCATCAATTAAATAGACTTTTTGATCATAGAAATTTAACTCTTTCTACTCTCGAAATTATATCAAGCCAGCGACAAATGAACAGATCATTTGTTTTTGCAAAAGCCCAATTAGCGAAGCAGCCAGCTATTGATTTTAAATCTGAAATTAAAGTGTCAACAATATTTTCTGAAGTTAAAAGTATTCAAGATAAGGCTCGAGAAGCAAATAAAAGACTAAAAAATCACCAAGCTGCTGGATTTATTCTAGAGGATATTAATCAAATAGAGGATAACTTTGAAGTTATAAAAGAAAACACCGCCCCTCATCAGCTCAATTTAGACGTTGCAAAATATTTAGATGAAATAAGAGGCAATTCTGAATTAATAAATCGTTTGCAAGTTCTGTGCATCGAAATCGCTGATCCAATGATGTTAATTGAAGCAGCAACAGCAATAGAAGCTGGTATTGAGGAAACCATCTTTTTAGGTGGGTACCACCACGCTGATAAGGTTTCTGAATTTATTGGTTTTGTTAACTTCCAATTAGAGGAAAAGATTCAAACTGAAGATCGCTCTTCTTTAAGGTTGGAAGCTGTTGCTGGAGTATTACAAGCTTGCGATAAATGTGACCAATGCAATGATTACTTCGCTCAGGTGAAGTGCTGTGCCGGTTGTAAGTTGGCAAAATACTGCAGTCAGGATTGCCAAAAGAAAGCTTGGCTCAGCCACAAAGCGCCTTGTAAGGAAATTCAAGCTAAAAAGAAGGATGATAGTTTATAAGCGTCCTTTTTTTCTCTGAATCAATCCAATATTTTTCCTTGCAGAATACTATTCCCAAGGAAAAATTTTATGAACTTGCAGCTCATGCCGTTCAATTAACGTATATTCTGCCACGCTTCAAATTGACTTGGGCGAATTTTATACCGTGCGGCATTGCCTTCATATAGGCTCGCGATTTCGGTTTCGATGATTTGGAATAATTCAGAAGCAAGTGGTTCTGAAAACCTCATGTTCCCATCACCTTTCTTGATAGCTTAACTGAGCTATCTTTGGCGGGACACAATATTTTACACGCTACCGCTGAAAAATATTTATCTGAAATCATTAGGTATTTAGAATAAGATGGACCTGCCGCGCAACCCTACTGTGCTTCAAATTCAACAACTCTTGCAATTGCCGGATGAACAGTTGAAAAAGGCATATCTAGCATTTCTTCATCTGTGAAAGACACATCAGGATTAACTCCAACCCCTTCTAAGTTCTCGCCTTTGCAAGTAAAATAACCTAGATAAGGGTATGATAATGTCGCCCAAGGGACGAAACGAATACAGTGGGACCCAAGAACCATTCGAGCCGTTTTTTGCCCATAAATTTTTGCTTCTTTAAGGTTCCTCAAAGCGGCAGCTAGAAGCTCGGCTGACGATGCCGTCTGCGAGTCGACTAGGACAGCAATATTCTGTCCTTCGAATGGAACAATATCAACTTCATTCATGAGTTTTGAGAACCAACTCTTTCTAGCTTCTTTGTAGGAGTCAAAGATTTCAATGCCAGATAAAGCCTTTTTACTTGTCCCCAGCTTTTCCCACTCTTCTTTCGAGATGCTAACATCTGGTATTTGGTTAGGATAAAATAACTGCCCGACCTTTTCCATTACGGCCTCTCTGCCGCCATTATTTGCTCTCAAATCGATTACTAATAAGTGACTCTTTTCCAAAGAGTTCAACGTGATAACGCTCTCTTGGACAGCTTTGAAAATCTCCTCACTTTCAAAATGCTCAATTCTGAGAACCGCAGCTTTGTTTTTACCAGAATCGAAAATCTGGAGGCTGACTGGAGGAGCTTTCCGAGCAGAAGCAGTAGCTTCAGCTTCTTGTTGTGATAACACAATTTGTCCCCTTTTTATGTCGCCGTCGTCGGTAAGCGATCGAAAATCAAGGATAAATTTGCGGTCCTGGCGGCCAGCAGGGGTTTCACTTTGTTTAGGTTTTAGGATCACATCCCCTTCTTTAAGACCCTTTGTCTCGGCCAAGCTGTCGTTCAATATGTTTCTAACTACAAAACACTTTTCCCCATTATAAATTGCGCTCCACAGGGAAACTCCGAGATCTGGGGAATGTATTTGCACTTCAAGATCAACGGTAAGTTCTAGGTGCGAAACTTTAAACTGTTCCAGTACCGGTTTGAAATTATTTGCTAATTCTGTTCTAGTTTTTGATCCAAAAAGTAGAACAAAATTAGCTGCTAGGATTGCCTCTAAGCGGGAAAAATCCACTCCTGGAGCAAAAATCTTGTGTGCAATGGATGTGGTCCCATCAGGATGAACGATTTTAGTTGCCGCATTGCCTTGTGTGAGAGAAAGTAGCCCCCCGCCTATGCGACCGATTTCTTCTGGAGAGGGAGCTGAGCCTTTCGCTAACTCTCCGTGGCATGAAAAAAGCCATAAATAAGACAATAATACTCTGAAATTGCGAAAAATCATGCTAAAACTCACTTGAAATAGCTGAATAACGGAAAAGGAAATGTACTATAAGTAGGTAGCTAAAGCTGTTTCTTTTTCGTCAATGTAGCTTTCCAGTGGGCCTGCATGAGGGGCCCGAAGTCCAACGGTAAGTGGGTAAATGCGCCGGTTCCGATACACCCCCGTAGGAACCCGGCGTGCCCTATTAAGGCAACGGGCTCCAGACTGAATCATTGGCTCGACGGTATCGCGAAAAATTTGTGATGATTCTTATTCGATGGTAGTGGGTTGAGACTAATGAATAGCTTAAATTTTTCTCAGCTAAACCTTTTCCTTCCTCCTCGCTGATTAAGCCACTTGAATAATATCCGCGTTGATTCGTGTAAAAACTTGTCAACACTCAAGCGATTGAAAGAGATTCCATAGTACGCGACATGACCTCGAAGTTTAGCGCAAAATATTGGCCACAACTGCGGTAGTCTCATCTTACGGCGGTTAGTACGCGCTCAATCTGCCACCCGTTTTAACTTACTCCGGAGCCATTTTCGGCTGGTCTTAAGCTTGGGAATAACAGTCCCCTTGCGAGATTTTCCAAGATGGAATTTCACCACGTAACGAATCTTAATTGGATTTGGCTCACCGAAAGACTGCTATACTGCCGAATACCGTTCACAAGATCTGGTATAAGCCCAAATATAAAGGTCGCGTAATAAGTTCACGTCTTTTAATTCGCAGATAGCAAGTATCGCTTTTGCATAATCTATAGATTTAACATCTATAAACGATAGAGATCGGAGGTTTTTTTACTAGAGAAATATTTGAGATTAGGCGAGAGGTTCGTTTATTTACATCTTCAAAGGATTTGCATATATGAGAGATAAACTAGAGAAAAAAAAGATTGCTCGAAAGGGTCAACAATGAGATTAAATTTTTCAATAAAAAGCTCAAAAATCTCCTTGAGAAGAAATGGATTATCAAGTGGTATATAAGATGAATGACTGATATGAACTATTATCGAGCGCAAGCGTCCTGCGCGGCGGATGGCTTTGCGGTCACTCTCATCGTCTTTGTTGAGGTCTGTCGCCATTGCTACGGTATCGATATTCAGAGATTTTTTACCGTCGATTAGGTCATGAATAGTACGTTCAATTTTTTCTTGTTTTTGTCCCAATATCTTTAATTTTAGACAAAAAGTGTCCCAATATTTGCTATTTACTTGAAGGGCTATTTTGCGGATAAAATTATTGCACTTCCTAAGAAACTTAGGCAGAGAAGCAAGTAAAAGGCTAAAAAATCCCTGCTTCCTTTTTTCTCTGAATCATAATATTTTGCCTTGCAGAATTACCTTTCTCACAGGAAAATTTCATGAACTTGCAGCTCTTGCCGTTCAATCAAAATAAGCATAAGGGTCTAATTGTATGAAATTTAACATTGGTGATGTGGTGAGACTCAAATCTGGCGGGCCTGTAATGACTGTATCTAAAGCAGATATTGGTGACAGTATGGTCGATTGCATATGGTTTGACACCACCGGTAAGAAATTTACTTCCTCATTTGATGAGGCAACCCTTGAAGAAGTAAAGTAAGGAAATCGTCATTTGGTCATGAGGATTTTGCGACGACAAAGCAATGCCCGCAAGGGACTAGCTCGCGTCGCAGCACACAAACTAGAAATTCGGAACCAAACGCATTAAATTGTCCCTAAAATTCGCACGACCAAAGCCAAGGCGGAAATGGTTTCCAGGCATTGAAAAAACAGAGGCAGGTAGAATCAGTACTCCTTGTTCAATAAGGCCTCTAGCAAAGACATCAATGCCTTCTTTTTCTAACAGAGACGGAAACACCATGGTGCCACCCTTAGCGGGGATATAGCTAAAACGATTGCTGTGCTTCGCAAAAAAGCGTTCCATATGCTCACGGTTGATACGAAGTATCGAGTTAATGCGACCTTGAATCTGCTCCCGGGATCTCAATGCTATAATCCCCAGAATTTCACTCGCAGAAGAGTTACAGATTGAAAGATAATGTTTGAATTTGCGCATGCGCTGCAGCGCTATCTCATCTTGACTTACCATCCAACCGATGCGAAGGCCAGGCATGCCAAACGACTTCGACAGAGCATGGGTGCTAACAGCCTTTTCATATAAAGTTGCAGCAGCGGGTAAACGGTCTTTTTCATCGGCCTCAAGATAGCGAAATACCTCATCTGAAAAAAGATAGGCATTGGCCTCTCGCGCAATTTCGATGAGAGTATCGAGCTCAGGGCGGGTGATCAAAGCTCCCGTTGGGTTGTGGGGAAAATTGATCACGATCATGCGAGTTTTTGCAGTTACTGCGTTTTTGACTGCGTTAAGATCAAGACTCCAGCTATTCTCAGCATCAAGTGCGATAAAAGTCATCTGGCACCCAATACTTTGCGCGACTGAATACAAAGACTGATAGGCCGGTATGATGCAGATCACATGATCATCTGGTTGTAACAAAGTCTGCATTGCCGTAAAGATAGCCTCTTCCGCGCCGGCAAAAGTAAGAATATTTTGTGACGATAGGCCTGGGTAAAGTCGCGCTATTTCATCCAACAAGATCGGATGGCCACGGTCTTGAGTATACCCTAGAGTAAGGGATTGCCAAAGATCTAGTGTCTCAGGGTCCGCTAAAGCTAGGAGCTCATTTTGGCTCATGGATTCCGGATCAGAACAGCATAGAAGATGCGGTGTTTTAAATTCCCATTTAGCCATATATGATTCGAGGTGAAAGTCTTCTATTTTCATCTATTTCTCTTCTTTAATTTGCGCGAGATGGTTGTAAACACTGGCTCTTGAAATACCTAGGGCATTTGCGACAAAGTGAGCCGCATTCTTTGTGGCGAAGGCGCCTTCTTTTTTTAGTGCTGAGATGACCTCTAAACGAACTTCAGATGCCATAGCCTGAGGCGAAATTTTGAGGCGTCTAAGATAGTTTTGCACAAAGATATTGATCTTATCACCACCATCGTCAACAAATAGGCCCTCGGTGTCTGCCGATTTTTCATTAACGCTAAGAAAATTGTCGAGAAAGCTGCGCACCGGTTGCAAGTGTTTGATGTCGACGTTGACACATAAAAGACCGATGGCTTTGCCGTTTTTTCCCCGCAAAACGCTGGTGATAGATTTCGTCACGGGGCTTTTAGCTTCCGACTTGAGGTAAGGTCCAATGATGTGCGGCCCCTTAGTAAAGTTGTGACCTTTCTCAAGAAGGGACTCATCCCCTACTTTGCGACCTGAAAAGGAGTTGTAGATAGCAACAATCTGCTCCGAAGCCAAATCATGGATGACCACTTCAACCAAAGGAAACAGCAGACTGGCATAGCTTTCGGCTAAAGGGAAATATCTTTCTAATTGGCTAGTTATATTCATAACATCATCCTGGAAGAATAATTTAGACTCTTTTATTTTTTTTAGACAAAATAGTCAAGAAATTAGATAAAACCAAAACTGATAACAAAGTAAAATAAAAACAGCGCTACCTATAGATTTTAGAAGATGCTTTTTTAATAGCGGCTTTTTTGACCCAAAACCGGCGCGCAATCCCGTCCATTCATGGGCGGGTTAGCGGCGAGCAGGCTCTTGATGAATCTCTAGTTTTCTTTTGACCCCAGTTAATCGCTTCGATTGTGCAATGTGTTTGGGATCTTCTGGGCGCTGTTGAT
>CALBMD010000172.1 GCA_937896265.1 uncultured Pseudomonadota bacterium | reverse complement strand
AAAACACAACTTTGGTGCGTGCTGCAGCTCACTTAGACGCCAGTAAATATGTGGTATTTACTATAATAGGCTCCTCACTTGTGGGCTGGTCTTCTGATCTTAAGGCTTATTGGAAAATGGACGAAATCTCACCAGGACAGGTTGTCGGAGGTATGGATATACTAGACTTGTCAGGGATGGCTAATCATGCTTTATCTGCAGGAGGCATGATTTTTGGCCAAAACGGTAAGGCTGGGAAAGCTCCCATTTTCAATGGTGTTGATACCTTTTTTTCTGCGCCGCTTTTGACATCAGCAACTGCCAGCATCACTATGAGTGCTTGGTTTAGAACTGATGACTATACCCAAGCAGGCCAGATGATTATCTACAATGGTAGTGATTTTGCAGCTAATGGGTATGGGATTGCTCTTAATGCTGAATGGGATACCTCAGGAGAATTGATGATTCTCTTTGGTGGACTCGCTTGGTTTAATTCAGGTGCTTTCATTCAAGATACTAATTGGCACCATGTTGTCTTAGTTTTAGATGAAAATAGTCAGCCTCAACTTTATTTAGATGGGCAGTCTGTTTTTACAACTAGCATTAGCAGCGGTCCGCAAACTCCAACATCCTACACAGAAATTGGTCGCGACGATTACCCTACCATAAGACATTTTAAAGGACAAATAGATGAGGTTTCCTTTTGGACAACTGCTCTTAGTAGTTCAAAAGTTGCAAGAATTTATTCTCATGTGTCACTTAATATTGGCGATCAATTTATCTCTGTTTCTGATCAAGATAATCAAAGCGCTATTGTCGGTTCAACCCTGAGCCCTCTTGTAGTAGCTGTCGCCGATGTCAACAACACGCCTTTGGCTGGTCAAACTATAACCTGGAGTGTGGTATCTGGTTCAGCTACACTTGCCAGCAGTCAAAGCATAACCGATAGCCAAGGGATTGCTTCTTCACCTACGGTTACTTTAGGGACACAAAGTGGGATTGTATCGATAAGAGCACTCTTAGCTAGTGGCAGATCGGTGTTGTTTTCAGCAACAGCAACACCTGGTCCAGTAGATTCGATTCAGGCTTACCAAAGTGCCGCTACTGGCGGTGTTACTGGTGGCCTTGCGGCACTCTCTGAAGCCATCGTTACTGACGTTTATGCTAATCCTTTAGCAGGTTTAACAGTGAATTGGCAGGTAATATCAGGTGATGGAACCCTTGCATCAGCAACTAGTGTTACTAACAGTAATGGTTTAGCTTCAATGCCTGCTTTGACGATGGGTACTGCTACTACAACAGTGTCAGCAAGCGTAAGTAATTCATCGATTGCCAGTGCTACTTTTACTGCTACAATACAAGCTGGCACACCAGGAGATTTAGATCCTTCCTTTGGTACAGCTGGGATTGCAAGCATTACAATCGCATCTGGTCCAGGTAGTAAGGCAAATGCTATAGCGGTACAAGCTGATCAAAAGATCCTTGTTTTGGGCCGTGCCCCTAATATGGATATTGTACTAGCACGACTAACTAACAATGGTTCTCTTGATAGCACTTTTGCTAATGGAGGCCAGATAGTCATCGCTACTAACCAAACGTGTAATTCTTGCTCAGGGCAGGCACTTTTAGTTCAGTCTAACGGCGAAATCCTCACTGCAAGCTTTTCTGATGGTTGGAAGATCTTGTATAGCAAGCATAACTCCGATGGCAGTTTGGACCAAAATTTCGGAACAAATGGGATCCTTCTTACCAATGATGTTAGCTTTAACATGTGGATTTATTCATTAGCTTTTCAATCTGATAGTAAACTCTTGCTCGGAGGGTATTCTTGGGGACAGCAGCTAATTATAGGGTTGGGACGTACAGCGGCTTTTACAGAAACTCCTGATTCTGCTTTTGGAACAAATGGGTTTATGACGCATACTTTTGACCCCAATATTACACAAGTAAATGGGGCTATATCTCCTCAAGCTGACGGATCGATCTTCATAAATTCACTCTTTGATCATGGTGGGGTTAGCGGTATTAGTTCAGCGGCAGTTAAGATTAACGCTGCTGGTATTGTAGATACTACTTTTAATTCGACTGGCTATCTTTTCTTGGCAGGAATAGCTTCTTTTGGAATTAACGCTTTTACTGTGCAAAACGACGGTAAGTTTTTGACATCCTGGTATGGTGGTCAGAGTGACTGTTATGTCACGAGAAACACAGAGACAGGGGCTCTTGATACTGGGTTTGGTTCAAATGGAACAATCGCTGTCAGCAGCTCCGTCAATGCCCTTCATGTTGGATCTAGTACTATTCTTTTTAGTACTAGCAATAGCACAGGCTTTGAAATCCAACGCCGATTCAAGTAATAAGCACTCAAAAGCCCTACTGGCGGTCAACTTTGAGCGCTAAAATCTTGCGAAAAATAGCGAAATTAAACCCAAGAGAAAAGAGAGGGTAAAGCCCAATCGCCAAGCCGAGCTGGGTAAATAACCCTTCTAGTCCTGATACATAGACAATCCCGACAGAGCAAAGAGCTGGCGCTACGTGTCGCCAAGCTTTATCCAAGGCCAGCTTATCAACATAGGCTTTGGCTTGATGCACGCAAAGAACAGCAGCGAGAATTTTTCCAATAAAACCTGCGATAACTATACCGCCTAAGCCTGCGATGTTACCTAAGGGTAAGGCAAGTATGGCAAACAGCAAAATCCCTGCTGCTAGGTTGCAGATGACAGAGGTTGTGCGATGATGAGGGATCAAAAGTTGGTTGGCGTAAATAGGGATTGCGACGGTGGCTAAGTTAGTTAGGACCATCAAGCTAAAAAGACGGCCTTGACTAGCAAACTGTGCACCTAGAGCAAAATCTAATAGTTTTGAGTCCACTAACCAAACACCCACCACCATGGGCACGGTTAAAAAAGCTAAAGTAAAGAGGGCGCTTTCATATATCAGCGAGGTATCGCGTTTGGAAGCAGCGCCAGTTTGTTCAGAAAAGAAGACGTTGGCGATAGATCCCATTAAGGTATAGAGGGCATGGTTTAGGCGAAATGGTCCAGCAAAGAGGCCTAGCTCATAGTCATTAACCCAAAGGCGGGCAGCTACCATATCCATGCGTTGAAAGATGATAGTAAGGAGATCGG
>CALBMD010000171.1 GCA_937896265.1 uncultured Pseudomonadota bacterium | reverse complement strand
AGGACTCTCTTTTTTAGCTATTAGAAATGGTATAATAATATGTAAGCAATTTACTTACTATTATTATGCGAAAGAAGCAGCTTTTAAGCTACGTGAAACAGCCTTTGAACGCAGTAATCCTAATCAACCTTGGTGGCGCAAGTTTAACAATAAATCCAAACGAAAATGATTAATTCTTCTTGTATTAATGCGGTAAAACTCTAACTAGTTTTGGTGGAATAGTTCTTGGTGTACCGGAGAAGGATTTAGTACAGAAAGATCATGTTTGTGCTGAGTGTATGACTCTTCTTAATCAGTGGTTAGCTGAGAAGATAGAACCCGTTAAGTATCACTATGTGGTCAATGGCAAGCAGGAAGTTCTCACTGAGCCAATGTTTTATTTCAGTTGGACAAACGGGCCGGGCATGCTGAGTTCGGAGGGCACATGACTCAGTCTGAATACGACGCCGCAGGTCTTGCTCGCCAAAGAGATCTTCGACCAGAAAGAAACCTAAAAAGCAAAACACTATTACCTCAGTCATTTCTATGACTTTCCCTAAATTAATATTCATTTACATTACATCGTTACTACTTTCAGCTTGGATATTTGCTGAATTTGAGAATAAGTCCTTCTTTGATGGTCTTTACTGGGGTTGTGTCACTGCTACCACAATTGGTTACGGTGATCTGTTGCCTACTACAGTTGTTACAAGGGTTTGGATGATGCTTGCTTCGATCTTCTGGGTTTTCTTTTGCATTCCATCAGTGATAGCATTGATTCTTGGAAGTATTATCAAAGACGAGCACAAATTTACACACGCAGAGCAAGAATGGCAGGAACTAGCACTTGAGTCTATCTGCAATAAGCTCGGCATCGACATTCCAAAAGCTCCGGATCATGAGTGATTATCAAATAGAGGAAAAGCAACCAATACCTTTTGAAATTGAAGACCCTGAGTTAGGTAAAGGGATAATCTGGCTTTATGCTTTGTTTGATAAAATTAAAGCTTTACCTTATAGACATTGGATTAAACATAAATTCGAGCATGCAGCAAGCCATGCAACTTATGCTGGTCGAGCACCATTTCTAAACTCTCCTCGCAACGATCCATGTCCTTGCGGTAGTGGGATAAAGACAAAAAAGTGTGGCTGCCAGGCTTATTCTCAACAAGTTGCTGGAAGCGAACCAAATCCTAACCTATATAAAAAACGATGACCTTAAAAATGTATTGGCAGCAATTCAAATATCGTTATTTAGATCCGCTTATTGATTACTGGTATTGGTATACAAGCAAAGATGTAATTCGTGTCGGAGATTATTACACTGACTGTGGTTATATTCCCCGTATAGCCATAAAAGCAGATCCGTATGAATTAACTGGGCGTTCGCTTGTAGATGACTCTATTGGTCACTGTGACGTACATCATTGCGGTCCCGATAAAGTAACTAAAGAGGAGGCAGAAGCAATAGCTAAAACCGGACCTTTAGACCCTGAACACAAACAACGCCTAAAAGAATTCTACGCTTCTGAGTGGGGCAACGGAAGAACAATTTGGTGGAAAGAATAACCAATCAAACAAACAAACATAATGAAAATCATCAGCAGCCTATTTTCACCACCACCTCCTAATTGGTGGCATAACTTGCAAGTCAATTGTCCCAAATGCCATGCAGTGATAGAACTTGAAACTTTTGATCGGGTGGAAGTTACAGCAGAAAGACGTCCTGTAGGTAAAGTAACTGGTAAAATTACTTGCCCGGTTCCTCTATGCTATGAGCCTATTAGATTTAACAAACCAACGTAAAATAAATGACAGACGAACCTTCACTTTAGGCGGATGGGTTGCTCTGTCCGTTTCACTCGGAGCTATAAAAGAAAGTCTTCAACGACATACCAGTTATAGAGCTGTTTTCTTTCATTCTGTGGAGGATCGTGATGCTTTTTTAGAGTTATGCCTAGAACAGTTTCCCGCTCAAACCTTCTTTAGAGGCACTATCGAAAGAGTACCGGCAATTCAACACAAACCATTCTAACTTCATGTTAATCCCAGTAAAATATATTGTTAAATTTTTCACGGCTTTTATTTCTTGGTTGCTTTCTTGGTGGTACACATTCAAAAACGATATGAGCGAGCTGGATGAAGATTGCATTCTCCATGACTCCGCAATATGGACTGCTAAATGCGATAAAATAGCAGAGTACACAGTCCCCTTAACATGGGAAGGTATACTTTTATCAGCCCGAATCTTTGGTTTCTGGCGGACAAACAAGAATACCAAAAGCTGAATACACGGAACCTCATATGAGTTAACAAGCCATGAACAACCCAACTATAATACATATATTTGTTAACAGCTATCTTGAGTTCCGCAATGAAGTAAACGAGGCCTTAAATTTAGGATACGAGCCTATGTTTCCAGCAACAATAGTCGCCGATGCGGCTCAAGGTAGATATTCAGTATTTATGAAGTTAGCTCCTCCCTGCCCACCTAAATAACAAGCCCCTCCAATCATGCCGCCGCCTTCCCACACAATTGTTTACGGCACAACAATTCCTACCGAAGAAGGATATTACTTCATTAAATCCAAAGGTGAAAACCCTCGGCAAGCATTTGCTTTCATTTCACATCCTACAACAAGCCCTCCTCCATTTCTAGGGACATCTATGGTCACACTGTCTCTCGATTCGCTCCAACATCATAACTATTTATACTCAGCGCAAATTACGTTCATTTAACAACTCATGAAACTTCCACGTATACTGTTTGCGTTAATTATCTGTTTGATTGGTCTTAAGGGGCTTACGTCTTGTTCTGATGAGCCTACCTTGCTAGAACTCGAACAGAAAAAGAAAGAAGTCGAACTCAAAAAAGCAGATGAAGACGAAAAAGCAATAAAAAACATATACGATTACTCAATGTTACCTAAAGGATTTGAAATAAAACAGCGCCTAGGAGACGGTTGGATTATCTTTGAATTCAAAGGAAATAAATATTTATATCGCCGGTTTGGCAATATGGAGTTTGCAACTGAAGTAATGGCTCCATTTCACGACTAACTTAACCACAACCTATATGACAACGCCTGTACCCACCATTGAAGAAATTTGTGCAGAATTCAATAAGCGGATCGCTAGTTTACCAAAACACTATTTCCCGCATGTTGCAGTTCGTACTACTACAGATACCGTATACCACGGTACCCTACAAGGTGTATCTACCGTAGCTAGATCCATTCACATTGATTTTTCTAGAGGCGAATCAATCGCTTTAGGGCATGAAGATCTCACAGCCTTTGAATTTCTAGTGGAGGATTTCCGATGAGCAATGTATTACACATTATCTTTGGCATACCTTTAGTTCATCCTGAAGGAGAAAAAGTAGAATATTCGGATGAGCTTAGCCAACTTATCTACGAGGCAGATCAACAACCTCCGGCAGGAGTATTGTCTTATTACGAAATGGGTCCTGTTCGTCCCGCTGCGTTTGGGATTGAGTTGGTCACCATTACAGGTGAAAAACTCTTTCAGTCTATGCCGGTAGTTACAATAACTCCAAATGCTGAACAAATGGATCAGTATCTACGTGCTTGGGATGCTCTTTCTCCTGAGTTACAACAAGAAATATCTAAATTTGGTAACCCCACAAGAATAGCTATGTGGAGTCATGACTGAGCTATGAGTAACTCATTAACCATTCCTTTTTCTGTTGATAAACCAACTGAAGAGGGAAAATATTTTTACAAGTACAATCTTAAATCTCCTCCTCTCCTTTTGACCGTAAGATTCAATTATGGGAGTAAACCTCCAGGACAAGCCGAATTGAATCTTCGGCCTTGGTTAGAAGCCGCAGGAACAGGAGAATACTTTCCTCTTAGTTCTTTTGTTGGTTTATTCTCTCCAAAAGTTAAATTTGAAGTTCAAGATCCCGAATGTACGCACTAAACTAACCTAACAAGATAAAGTGTTGGTAATCTGGACATCTAATATTCGATCTTTTAAAAGGAAGCAAATCCTTCAATAGGGAAAGAATAGTATACCAATTAGAAAAACATACTAAAAGAGAATTAAGAATAACTTAACCAAAAAGAACTTATGCTCCCAGACCAATTATTATTAGTAGACCAAGGAATGAAAACAAAATGGACCTCTACCACAGTTTATTATTTTGATTTTATAAAAAAAGTATGTATTTCGCTTGAGTCTTCTAGAGGTAATTGGCAGCCTCATGACCCATTCGAACTGCAGCTAGATATTTCTTACCCAGACGTCAATAAGTGGGGTATAAGTACGCTTAAACGTTTTGGTTACTTCGTAGAAGAAGAGGTTGGTGATTGGGACAGTTTAGCTATTAAAAATGGAAGATTGCCGAAAGATTTTAAGGAAAATTTTACGCCTTCTTACTGTCAAATTACAGCAGAAGAACAAAATTTATTTATTGCATGTATTCCAAAAAATACAGCAATTCGGTTTTCTCCATTTATTATTAATTATTGGACTCGTTTACCTGTATATGTATTTCGTCGCTGGGATGCATGTTCTGATATTTCTTTCAGCGAGATAGACGAGCATTACAGATCATTGCCTCCAGTGAAAAGTAATGGTGACTGGTCTCATTCAGCTTTATGTAGAATTGTAGATATACAAAAAACTAAAGAAGTTGTTTCGAATCTTTGGAACCAACTTTCACCTAGTCAATTTCTTGTTTCTTCTCGTATAAACAAAGATGAGTCAAAAAACCCGCGTGGTGAGTTGTTAGAGAGGTTGTTAAGATTTACCGAACGCCCTTATTGGGAAGTACATACCGATCTAGAGGTAAAAAAATTAAGAAGTATAGTTAAAACAAAAATTATCACTTTCATTTGCAAACATAAAAAGATAAGAATTAAAAAAAAAGAAAAAATAAAAAACCAAAAAAAGAAACAAAAACCTTATTTAAACTAATAGCAGCATCCGCCGCAATTCAACAACAATAATCTACTCCACATCATGAGCACAGACATCGCCACAATAAAAATTAATGAACTTAACGGGGCAATAACCCGAGGACTGGCTGCTTGGAAAAAAGCAGGAGACTTAGTTGTAGAAATTCTTGATTCAGGGAAAACAAGGCAAGAGTTAGTGACTGCTTTAAATAGTGAACTTGTGACAGAAGACGTAATCTGTCAGTTTGAGCGAATTGGTCGGAAACAGCTGCTACCTGAACTTCTTGTAGCCGATTATCCGGCAGCAAGATATATAATGGGCCTCCCTTTCAGTGATCAGCACAATTTAAAAACTATACCTATTGATGTAGTGGTAGTGAGTGGAGGTAAAGGAGGGGATGTACTCAAAGTGCAAGCGGCAAGCCTTTCAAAAGATCAATGCCGCCAAGTATTTAATCAAACTGAAACAGGGAAACAAATCCGAAATCCTGCACAACAACGTGCCTGGATCGAGAGCGAGAAAGCAAAAAGGCAGCGCAAAGAAGGCGCGAAAGTAGCAGACGTGGGTTGGCAGGTAAAGGGGAAGGAGCTACACATCAATGGGGTCATCATTACCAAATCGCAATTACACAATATTCTCGCGTTAATGGAGAAGTGACCAGCAAATAAAAAGATATCCTTAACAGGACTCTTTTTTTAGCTATTAGAAATGGTATAATACCATGTAACCAAATTATTATGTGTCAAAACGATAAAGCAAAACCAATTTTATTCGGGGTAGGGCATTTAGTCAATCACTCAGGAGTTATTGAAAAAAAGGATAGAGACCAGTTGTCAGATTTTAATAAAGTGATATCTTATATTAAAGCTTGGGACATTAGCCACGGTCATAAATACCTTATAGGAATGGGACAGATAAGATCAAGGCTTATAGCCAAATTC
>CALBMD010000170.1 GCA_937896265.1 uncultured Pseudomonadota bacterium | reverse complement strand
CGATCTCAGATGCAGATTGCTGATTTTATCAATCCAGCTGGACTCGTTTCCAAAGGTGGCAATTACTATGCACCTTCAAGATCAACTGGTGAGCCAAACGTCGGTATGCCTAATCAAAATGGCATGGGACGGATTGGTCAAGCAAAATTAGAGAGCTCTAATGTCAATATCGTAGAAGAGATGGTCAATATGATTACTGGTCAAAGAGCTTATGAAGTAAATTCGAAAGTGATTCAAACTGGCGATCAAATGCTGCAAACAACGACTAATATTAGGTAGTGTAAGATGAGCAAGAGTATAAACTGGCAAGTCGCTGCAGCTTTGGCAGCATTGATTTTTTGCTCGCAAGCAGCTTTTGCGGAAGTTTTTTTATCTCTGAAAGAGCAAGTTTTACTGAAAGAACCGATCGTTTTTTTAAGAGATATAGCGTCATGTTATGGAGAAGAGGATGCGTGTCAAAGACTTGAACAAGTTGAAATTTATAGATTGCCAGAAGACAGACGTCAGATCGTTTTAAGAAGAGAAGAAATTAAAAAAACTGTTGATTTAAAATATCATGATCAAAAAAATACCATCGTCTTTGATGGGGCAGATGATATAACTGTTGTTTTAGATAAATCACTTCTCCTGATAGAACAAATACAAGCAGTTTTAGTCACCTTTCTTAGCGGTAAAAATCAACCTAATTACAAACTTGCAATAAGAGATCTAAAACTTTTGCAGCCTGTTTATGTTTTTAACGATGATATTACGATTCATGTGCCAAAGTTATTTGCAGGATTATGGCAGGAACAGAGCTTGAATACAGATTTTGTAAATAAGCAGATTGTCTTAGATTTTACAGTTGATTATGAAAATCCAGTTTTGACGCCAAGCAAAGGCCTCATCAGTCTCTTTATTGAAGCGCAGGAAGAAATGTGGATTGCTGCTTATGATGTATCAGCTAATGCTTTAGTTGATCAGCGGCAATTTAGTAAAACTTGGCGAAAGCTGGCAGTTGGTGCTTATAAAGGCGACTTTTTAGATGTCAAAGACAAGGTATTGAAAAATCCTTTGACTAAGGGGCAAGTGCTCCTTGCATCAAATTTTTTACTTCCTTTTCGCATCTCCTATGGCGAGAAAGTTGAAGTTTATAATGAGCTACCTGGTATCATTATCAAAACTATGGGTGTAGCAATGGAGAGGGGCAGAATCGGCGATGTTATCAAAGTAAAACTGCCAAATAAGATGGTAGTAACAGGAAAATTACTTGGCAACAAATCGGTTGCTTTACAATAGGAAAATTGCTTGTTTTTTTTCAATAAAAAAAGTTTTTTATACTTATTCTTATTAGTGCAAGCAGGTTGTCTGCCGAGGCTTCGCCAGTTATCACAGCGGCAAATTACAACAAACCTTGAAGGAAAATCAACGGATGCGTTAGAAATAAGCCAAAGAATGAAAAGCAAACCAAAGCCTACTCTCTACCAAAAAGAAAGTAAAACATCGATCCATATCATTGATGAGCGTGCTTATAGTGGTAGTCTTTATTTGCTCTCAGATGAAAGAAATGATTTGTTTTCTACCCGCGCTAACCCAAAAGTTGGCGATTATGTCACTGTTGCCGCTTCTAATATGCCGCTAAATTCATCTGCTTTGCAAGCCAATGAAAAAGATAAGTCACAACCAGCGGCTGCAACAGCTAATGCTGATGAGGATTTGCTAAAATCAATGCCAGATCTCGCGCCAGCAGATATGCATAAAGACACGCTGCTTAAATCTTTTAAAATGCGTATTAATCAAAGATTTGCCAATGGCGATTTTTTGGTCACTTTTGAGAGAGCTTCCAAAAGCGATGGGGAAGACCACAATATCGAGCTTAGAGCAACTATTCCCTATGCCAAGATAGTAGCGGGTACTGATGTCTTGGCTGAAGATTTAACCAACCTTTCTCTTGATGTCGAAGCTGATGGTGAAGTTTTGCATAAACACTCAAGCAGTTGGCAAGATCAATATCTTTTATATTTAAGCGGCTTTAAAGAAGCAAAATCGAAAATGGCTGTTGATTTAGAAGACAAGCGACAAAAACTTTTAGACGTTAGCGGAAAACTTAAAGACAGAGTTCGAATGTTTGGCAAAGAGCGAAAACAAATCGCTGCTGAGCGCGATAAGGTTTTAGCAGAGAACAAGCAAGCAAAAGAAGATTTAGAGAAAGCTAAGGCTCAAATAATTCAGCTTGAAAAAGAAAAAGTAGAGCTTATGCCGTCGCCAACACCCTTGCCGACAGCTGAGCAAAGTCCACCACCTAAAGCATAGGGGACAGCACAAGATGCGTCTTTTTTTTATTACAGCTTTTTTGATGATAATGACGACGGCACAAGCTTTTGGATTAAGCGCTAAAATCAAGAATATTGCGCAAATTCGAGGTGTTAGGGCAAACCTTGTGCAAGGTTATGGAGTTGTTTTTGGTCTGCAAGGCACAGGTGATAGTGCCAAAAACCAGGTAGCTATCAGGACAGTAAGCAAGATGATGAATCTTTTAGGGGTTAAAAATGATGGGCCAGATCTTGCAGCTGGCAATTTTGCAACGGTTCTCGTAACGGCTAACTTACCTCCTTTTGCTAAAATCGGTCAAAGTATTGATGTTAGGGTAGCTGCTAATGGTGATGCTACTAGCTTGGCTGGAGGTACTTTGTTTCAAACGCAGCTTAAAGCAGGTGATGGTAACACTTATGTAGTTGCTTTTGGCCCTGTTGTCGTAGGTCAAGCTAAAGGTGCTGGTACTTCCATAACAACGGTCGCTTTAGTTCCTAGCGGCGGTATGATTGAAAGAGAATTTTCACCAAAAATTATCCATGACGGAAAAATTGTGCTTACTTTAAAAGAAGGAGATTTTTCAACCAATTATCATGCCAAAGAGGCTATTAACCAAAAATTTCGTGGCTTTTATGCTCGCTCTTTAGATTCCTCTTCTTTGGAAATATCTTTGCCACTTAATTATCAAGATCGTCTAGTTGATTTTATCTCAAAGTTAGAAACTATCGAGGTAGACGTTGCTCAAAAAGCAGTGATAACTATTAATGAGAGAACAGGAACAGTTGTTATGGGAGCTGAGGTGCAAGTCGCACCGATTTCTATCGCTCATGGGGATTTGACAATTAGCGTTGGTCAAAAGCAAAAAGAAGGTTCCTTGGTCGAACTAACAGGGGTCTCTGTAGGTGCTGTTATTAAGTCACTTAATCAGTTGGGGGTTTCACCTAAAGATCTTGTCAGCATTTTGCAGGCTATTCATGCGGCAGGAGCTTTAAAAGGCGAGCTTGTTTTTGTATAAGGGATTATCTTGCAAATTTTCTCTAAAAATATGCTTTCTGTTGCTGAGTTAGTTGAGCCAGAAATTGTGAATCAAAATTTGACTGACAAAAAAAGTCAAATTGAAGACCTAGCAACAAAGTTTGAATCGCTTTTTATGAATATTCTTATGAAATCCATGCGAAGTACTGTTACTAAATCAAAATTAGTAGATGGTGGCAACGCTGAAGATATCTATCAGGGTATGCTTGATAATGAATATGCCCTAGTACTTGCAAAAAATTCAAAATCTTCTTTTTCTGAGGCTCTGAAAAGCCAACTTTTATCAACAATGCAAGGAGAAAATATAGATAGTATGGCTAAAAAACAAGGATATGAAGGCTATGCAAAAAACACTAAGTAAGCCTCACTTCTTTCTGCTAAAGAAGCAGAAAGAAGTGATGGCCAATTCTTGGCTGCTTTGTGTCATGGTTTAAGTAGGAATATCTTGCCCTACCACTACTTGCGCTTGCTTGAAAAAGAAGTGACAATGGATAGGGTTAAGAGTTTATGCAAGGGAGTGCGTTATGGAAATAAAGAGTAAATCAAATTCGAGAATTTCCGAAGACTTCGCTTCTGCTAAAAAGCAAAAAATTGGCGCAGCAGCCACAGGTAATGCCAATGCTTTAGAGCAAGTAGGTAGCCAAAATTCTAACTACAACGTCAAATTATCCCCTGAATCTAGGAAGGTTAGCAGTTTTCAAAAAAAGCTCTTTGATGCCGCTAAAAATAGTCCAGATGTTAGAGAAGATAAGGTGCAAGAATATCAGGAAAGAATTAGAAATGGCAGCTATGAAGTTGACGCAGGCAAGATTGCCGATGGCATGCTACGTGAAGCAATTCGCGAAAAATTAGCTACCAATCCATAAGGATGAGGTTTTAATTTATGTCTTTAGAAATCCATGAGCATCAAGTGCTGCAAAAGCTGTTAGCAAGCACTACCAAAACAATAGGAGATGTCACTCAGGCCTATGAGAAGCTTATCGATCTTTTTGAAGATGAGTACTTGGCTGCAGGAAGTCACGATATTAATAAGTATGAGAAATCGGCGATATCAAAGGTTGAAGTTTCTGATTTAGTATTGAAAAAAACGCAAAGTTTTTTTTCTGAATATGAGCAAATCGCAAGCATTACGCGAAGAGAGTCTTCTTTTAAATCGCTCACGCAAGTCATCTCTTTTCTCGTTGAGATTACAAGCTTAGTGATCGATAACCAAGCTACTATAAGGCTTTTAAATAAAAATTTAAAAGCGATTCGTCGCTTAAAATCATTCTTTTTTGAAGTAAAGCCAAAACTTGAAAAAAACCGTTTAGTATTGCAGCGTCTTTTAAAAAATCATCAAGAGAGTTATAAATTTTGGCAATGGGCGGTTGCCACCAGAGATTCTTCATATGATAGCAAGGGGCCAAAAGTAAATAAAACAGCACTTTCTCAGATCCAAGTTAAGGTGTAATAAAAGGAGTTTAGGCCGTGAGCCTTTTTCACAGTCTAGGAATTGGTGCCGAAGCTCTTTTTGTAAATCGCCAGGGGCTTGATACAACGGCTCATAATATCGCCAATGCGCAGACTGAGGGCTATTCGCGGCAACGTGTCGATCTTTATCAAAGAGAACCTCTGGTTAGGCAAGGTCTCATCATTGGCGATGGTACTTATGTTGGGGTTATTTCGCGAGCGCATGATAAACATGTTGAAAAGCAGGTGAACTTAGCTGCTTCTGATGCTGGCTTTTCTAAGACAAGAAATGATGCCCTACTTGATTTAGAGTCAATTTACAATACTCAAACGGGAGCCTCTTTAGCCGAAGAATTAAATCAATTTTTTGCGGCAGTTAGTGAACTCAGTCGCAATCCCGAGGAGCTTAGTGTGCGTACGGCGGTAAAAGAACAGGGAGAAAATCTTGCTGCTGCTTTCAGGCGCATTGATAGTGAACTTAGACGATTTAAAGAAGGTATCAACGAAAAAGTTAAAATTTCAAGCTATGAAACAAATCAAATTTTGACCAATATTTCTCACCTAAATTCCCAGATTGCAGAAAAAGAAGTTGGCCCCAGAAATAAGGCTAACGACTTACGAGATCAAAGAGATCTGCTGTTAAATAAACTTTCAGAGCGTATGGCTATTAATTACTACGAAGATAAAGACGGGATGCTTACTATTCATGGACCAGCCGATACGTTGCTAGTCGATCGCAACAAAGCGGCATCGATCTCTTTGTCAAAAAACCTTGAAAATCAAGGGCTTTATGACGTTGTTATTAGAGATTTTGAAAACTCAGGTTCCCGTAATGTTACTCATTTGCTCAAAGAAGGAACGCTTGCTTCTTTAATTGACGTTCGCGATCGTGTTGGTGAAGGCTTAATGGCTAACAATAATGAAATGGCTAGCACCTTAGTAAATCAATTTAACGCGATCCATCGCGATGGTTTCGGTTTGGGTGATTATAGCGGTAAAAATGGGCGAAACTTTTTCAAAACGGTTGGCGATATTCGATTTGCGGCTCAGAATATTAATTTGGACGATTCTATCGTTAACTCAACGGATTCTATCGCTACCTCAAGTCTGGCAAATACGCCAGGAGACAATATTATTGTTAATCGCCTCAGGGCTTTAGATTCAACAAAGATCTTTGGCGACGGTAAAGCCACGTTAACAGAATATTATGCTGATTATGTAGGCATTTTAGGTATGGAGTCGCTTAGGACAAAAAATCTAATGGATTCTGATGATATTATTTTGTCAGATTTAAGATCAAGACGTGAAGCGATATCTGGTGTTTCTTTAGATGAAGAAGCAGCCAACTTAATTCGTTGGCAGACAGCGTTTACAGCCTCTTCAAAAGTAATCACAACTGTAGATGAAATGCTTGAAACAGTGCTAAATTTAAAGAGATAAAGGGTCTAGACTGTGCCGCGAATCTCTGAGCGTCATCGCTACTGGGTAGCTAATAATCGAGTAAGCAATGCCAGAAGTGGTAATGTCGATGCGCTACAAAAATTATCGACACAAAAGCGCATCAATTCGCTAAAAGATGATCCTTTGGGCCTTAGTTCATCATTGAAACTAAGGCAAAATCTATCAGAAATCGATCAGATGGCCAAAAATGTCGATTTTACTAAGGGATTTCTTGATGTTACTGAGAGTGCTACAGGGGCTATTTTTGATACCTTAAGCCGAGCCAAGGAGCTAGCTATAGCTATGGCTAACGACAATTATGATGCTCAAAGCCGAGAGGCAACAAGCAAGGAAGTTTCTGAACTTATCTCGCAAGTTATTCAAATGGGTAACAGTAAATTTAGTGGCAAATATGTCTTTTCTGGATTTCGCAGCCTAGCTCCAGCAATGGATCAAGAGGGCAATTTTTTGGGGGATGATGGTGAAATTTACCTCCCTATTGGCTCAGATCAATATAAAAAGATAAATATCCCTGGCCGCGATCTTTTTGAGGTAAATATAGATGAGCGCGGTGAAGGGCACTTTAATATGCTTGATTCCCTTAATTTATTGCGAGCTGGCATGGAGAAGAATGATAAAGATGCTATTTATAAATCTTTAGATGAACTTGACTACCAAATGAATAAAGTTTTGAGCTTTCGTGCTAGTGTTGGCGCCAGTTGGAATGCGGTAGATAACGCTAAGACTTATTTAACTGGTTCAGAACAACAAAAAGTGGAAAACTTATCTCGTATTGAAGATGCAGACATGTATCAGGCAACATCAGATTTTAAGCGTACAGAAACTATTTTACAGTCGACCTTAATGGCGACCAATAAGCTGCTACAGCCATCGCTGCTTAATTTTATGTCTTAAGATAGCTTATTTTACCAAGGAGGGTAGAATACCTTGTTAGTGTTAACGCGAAAAATTGGTGAAGGCATTGCTATTGGCGATGACGTAAAAATTGTTGTTATGCAAGTAAAGGGCAAGCAAGTGCGACTTGGCATAAAAGCTAACCCCAAAACTATTGTTCATCGCGAGGAGATCTACCAAAAAATCTTAGATGAAAATAGCTTGGCTGCTAAGTTGCAAACAGCAAGCATCACTGCTCTAGAGCAGACCGTAATGCCTAAAAATATTGGCTTAAATCTTGGAAATGTGCCATTTAAAACAAAGGGTTCGACAAATTCTTAAAATGTGCTTATTCAAAATTTCGCAATACTAAGATAAAATGAGTATTAGTCTTCATGTTGTTGTTTAAATCAGGAGTTGCTAGTGTCAAAGGAATCCTTGCTCAAAGTAAAGACCACGCGGTTTGGTGAGATTGAAGTCAAGGAAAAGGAACTTATCGAGCTGCCAAATGGGTTGATCGG
>CALBMD010000169.1 GCA_937896265.1 uncultured Pseudomonadota bacterium | reverse complement strand
ACAGGCTCTGATTTCATCGATCAAGGATCATATCCTGACCTTTCGCTAGTAAACTTGCAGGGTTTCTATGACAATCATGATGGTGTTAAAGTTTCAGATAGTGCTCCTGCCCAAGAGCAGCTTCCCAAGAGGAACTATCTGCAAATTTTCCTCCCAAACCAGCCGCCTGCTTAATAAGCTATGATATACTACCATCATGGTAGTAAACCCCTTCACTCAAGATAAAGAAATCGTCTTTGGCGCTGGTCGCACCCTGTTCAAACAAGGTGACCGTGATCGTGACTTATTCTTTGTAGTTCGCGGTGAAATAGACCTCATAGTTCGCGATGAAGCAAGTGGCACCGAAGTACTCATTGAAACAATCAAAGATAAATCCGTACTTGGAACTATGTCCTTTCTTGAAGGCGAAGCTCGCAGTGCCACTGCTATCACCAAAACAGAAGTCACTTTAGTAAAAATTAATCAATCAGTACGCGATAAGATCTTCAAAAGCGTACCTAACTGGTTTGGTGTTTTGGTAAAGGACCTAGCTAACTCTATTCGCCGCCTAGATATGAAGTACTTGAAATTAGTTGCTGAGCTTGATAACTGCAAAAAGCAACTTGCCATCAAAGAAAAGCAATTAGAAGACTTACGTGGCAAAGTTAAAGAGACAACAACCTAAACTTAGGCAGCTTCAAAGGGCACCAATAGAGTAAAGTCGCTGCCCTTACCTACTTCTGAATGCACACAAATTGCACCACCTAGCCTTGCCGCAAGCTTTTGCGCATGAGTCAAACCCAAACCATTACCACGATGTTTCCTACTCATAACAGTTTCAAGGCGAACAAAAGGCTCAAAGATAGCTGTGAGCTTATCGGCAGCAATACCAATACCAGTATCGAGCACCTCTATGGCTAAAGATTTTAACGGCATGCAATAGATCGTTGCTTCCTCAGCTTGAATCTGACGGACTCGAACCTTAATCTCCCCCTTGTCTGTATTTTGCATAGCATTGTCAATGAGGTGTTTCAAAATCTTCTCAATTTTACCCTGATCATTGACGACCTCTGTTGGCAATTCAATAGCCGCCTCAATAATAAAAGCCAAATTTGCTTTACCCATCACTCGTGCAAATGCATCATTGACCCAATCTACCAATGAAGTGAGATGAAAAGATTTGATATCAACAACTATCTTGCCTGTATCTATCCGAGAAAGATCGATCATGTCATTAATAAGCTTAAGCAACTCTTGACCAGCATCATAAATAGACCCAACACTCATTATCTGTTTTTCTGTCAAATTTCGCTCCATATTGCGTTGCATCAGTTGCGAAAGCAGCAGAATACTATTAAGCGGACTACGCAAATCATGTGCTAGATTATCGAGAAAATCAGCTTGATATTCATCACCATTTATAGGTGATACTTGCCGCCCTCTGTTTTGCAATAAAGAATGAATACGGTTTAGGAGATCACTCTCTGGGCCATCGTATTCCACGACAAAACTTTTGCCTTCCAGATTTTTAGTTTTTTCTTCTTCGGCGACAATTACTTTGTACTTCACGATGCTTTTCCTATCTTATGAGAGACAAAAGATGCGATCTCTGATAAAGGCAACACAGATGCGGCTGCGCCAAGATTCATTGCTGCTTGGGCCATACCACTGACAATAGCTGTTGATTCATGCTCAACAATGCTCAAACCTCCAGCATCATGGATAGCTTTTAGCCCCTGAGCACCATCATCACCAATACCTGTAAGCAAAATCCCTGCGCAGCTAGCACCGTAACTTTTCGCTAACGAAGAAAACAATAGACTGATCGATGGCCGATGAAAACTCACTGGGTTTTGTTGGCTAAGTCGGATGACACCTTTTTTTAATTCCATATGATAATTTGCAGGAGGATGATACACCAATCCTGGCTTGGGAATGTCTCCGTCTTGCGCTAGATATACCTCAAAGGGCGTGGCATCAGTCAACCAAACAACAAACGATTCTAAAAATTCTGGTGCCAGATGCTGCACTAAAAAAATAGGTACTTCGATGCCTTCCAGGGCTTGCAACAAAGTGACAACTTCTTTTGGCCCACCAATGGAAGCACCAATGCCGATAGCTAGCATTCTAGCACGGTTGATGGTTTGAACTGATGAAGCTACAGAGCTAGGCTGCTCTCTTTCCGATTTGAATTTGATCTCACTCAAAAGCACAAGTAGGTTCGTAAAATTTTGAACGAACTCTGCAAAATCAATATCTTGATCGTTTGGGTACGAGATGGCCTCAAGAGCCCCTGCTCTTATAGCACTCATCGCATAACGTATAGCAAAAGGCGAAGATGCCGAGGCAAGAATAGCCATCGGTATCGGTTTTTTTGCCATTACCTCTTCACAAAACTGCACCCCATTGATGCCTGGTAATTCAATATCAAAACAAATGATATCCACTTCATTGCGTTGCAAAAAGGCTAAAGCTGCTTCAGCACTACCAAATAGCGCTACAATATCAAGCCGCAGATCACTATGACAAGCAACTAAAAGTTGCTCGCGTATTTTAGGAGATTCTGCAACAAGCATCAAACGCTTAGGTGTTGATTTTTTTTTGTCTGTCAAAACACCAAAATCCTTTAAGCTATCTTTTTGCTATAGCGATTCATCAACGGCTCCATAGCTTTATAGAGCGCCTCTTTTTTCA
>CALBMD010000168.1 GCA_937896265.1 uncultured Pseudomonadota bacterium | reverse complement strand
CATCACCAGCCGTCGTGGCCCCGCATCGGCCCGATCGGCGTTAGGTGATCTGTTTTGCATTACCCGCGTATTAGATCTTGAGACTTGGGGCTAGCAGTAGAACACAGGAGGTGATGACCCATGGGCAAGAATGTTTATCGAGCTATCCTTCGGACTAAGCGATGAGTTTTTTCCATCCTCTGTTTATCCCGGAGTCCCCTTTTTAGAGCAATTAAGAAAAATATCTTTAATTAGGCGGTTGTCAAAATCAAGCCGCAAAGTTTTACTGAACCGCTGGATCTGCTTGCGGCTTTAGCCTCGATGGTTTATTAATCCCCCAGATGTTGACAATGCCTTCGTTATCCTAGCTCCTCCAAGGGATTTGGGATATTTTCTAGATGAGTAGGTAGATGGTGAGTGATTCTTTAACGTTAAAGCAAGTTGATTTTCAAAACTACTCGGTTCTTATGAACCTAGCTCAAGCTTACGAAGCGGAATTTTCGTCCATAACTTTAAAAGACCCTGATCTTGAAGGTAAATTTACGCTTGATACGAGTGTTGATGCTAACAATCACGAGATTATCCTTTTTTCTGGGAAAATCCCTATTGGGTTTGCTGTCATTGGCAAAATAGACTCACGATTTGATATCGGTGAATTCTACATCCTACCCAAATTTCGTAAATTGGGAGCGGGTAAGTTTTTTGCTCATGAGATTATCTCTCGTTACCCAGGACCATGGCAGGCTAGGCAAATTGCTGGAGCCGACCAAGCCACGTCGTTTTGGCGTGCTGTCATCCATGAATTCACTGCAGGTCAATACCTAGAAGAGATTGTAGATGACCTTTATTGGGGTAAAGTAACCAAGCAAATCTTTGAAAGCCCGTAGCTCATTTTCAATGAGATTCCACGAAGCCTTCTGTTTTTGGAATACTAATACCTGATCAATTAGGTGTAACTGAGGTTTTCTTCTTATTCTCTACATCTGATAGCCTCTTCCACTTTGGCAGCTTCGCTTGTCAATGCATCGATAAATTTTTGATCCAGCTCTCCCATCGACCTTACCAATGCAATGTCTTCTTTTAAAGTATAAAGACGCTGTTGATCAAAGTTTTCTCTATAAAACGAGCCAGCTTCCATTAGTTCCGTCATTGCTAAATCAAAATTCTTCAATTGTGCCGCAACCACCCATAGTCTCATTGATGTCATTGCTCGCTGGCCTTCTTTGCGATATTGCTTCGCTTCTTGATACAGTTGCAGGGCTCGGTTAAGTTCAAGATCTGATGCAGGTTCGCCCTCAGGTCTGTGACTGAGGAGAAAGGCTAGTTCATGTTTGAAGCGGGCTATAAGCTCATTATCTAAGACATCATAATTGCTATATTCTTGGATTGCTTCTTCCGTCAGTTCTTTAGCTTCGTCTCTTAAAGACTTAAGTTCAAGAGAACTTTGGCCTGCTTTCCATCTGCCAATGCCGTTAAAGTAGCGTTGCAAAGCAAGAGGTTGCTTATCGGCCGTCGAGGTAGCAAAATCTTCTGCCTTACGAAGTTCGTCAATCGCAGATTGGAAGCTACTTAAAGCTTCTTCAGATCTCCCGTTTACAAGGTCGTTTTCACCTTTTCCATTCCAAAAACGCGCAATTCGCTCATGAGCTACAGAAACTAGGTGAGCATTATCATCGAGCCATTCTTGAACTACTAAGACAGCTTCCGAATAGTTCCCAGATTGTCGCAGGGCATCTGCACGAACCAGAGAATCATTTAAGGTTTCTCGCTCAGATAATTGTGGCAAAACAGTTTCGTGTGTGGATTTTCCAGGCACGGAGTTTGTGCCGTTGCTTTGAAATGAAGCAAGACTAAGTAACGCTAATATTGAGAGGTATTTCATAATCATCTCCTGACATATTTTTGATTGTTGCAATCAAGCTGATATTAGAGCCTTTATATGACAAACCTTATTTGAATTCAAGAGTTGCTGTTTTAAGTAATTAACTCAGAAGATTATCTTGATAGGCTGCCCGTCTTGATTTGGATACTTTTACATTGTTTTCTTCCTCGACTCTTTTTATCACTTACGAGTAGAAAGTCTCTACATTTTATAGAGAGCTAGCTTGAGCTTGTCTAACAAAAATGGACAGAGAGTTTATGAAATCTTTGGATAGCAGAAAAGTGGAAACAACTACCAAAAAGCAAGTAGAGGTAAGCTAAGTCCTGATAAAACCAAGGTAATCAAGGTCAGCTTTTCGCTAATAAGTAAACCTACCTTGGGATAACAGGCGCTTGGTGTGGCACCGATGAAGACCAAGCAATAAAAGCGAAAGGCTGCAATACTTAGTGACCCAAAGATAATAGTGCCACTAAAGCCAAAGAAAAAGTGGCTCTTAAATAACTCATAGAGCACGATATCTTCACCAAGATAAGCTAAACTCATTGGTACATTGGAAAAACACAGCACAAAGAATAAGAACGCATAAGCCAGGTGTGGAGATAGAAAAAACAAACCCTTTGTTGAAGTTATATGATTAAACCCATAACGCCGCTTTATGATAGCTAAACAATACGCCATGCCTGCGATAGCAATGAGACCATTTAGCAGTAAATACCCTGAAGCAAGACGTAAGCTTGGTTCTAAGAAATAAAGTGAGCAGCAAAGAAGTAGGATAAAGCTTGCTGTCAAGCAGAGCATAAAACGAAGAAATGAAGCATCATGAAAAGCCATCAAGGCAAAAATAAAGCTTGTAGCTAAAAAAATACATCCTGGTAAGTAATCAAAGTTTTGGCTGGTAATAAAAACTAAATATAAACTAGCAGGGACGATTGCTATCTTGGCAGCAATCGTGGCTAACGTAACTGTTTGATCAAGTAATAGATTTGAACGCAATAGGTAATAGAGCGTTTTAGAAGAAGGCTGTGTTTTGGGGTTTTCAATTGGGAGCTGGTAAAAATCTTGCAATCCTGAAGGAGATTTCAAAAACTGAAAGGTTCTGGCAGCGCAATGTATTAAGGTGTGGCAAATGGCTAATGTGACAAAACCTAGACCTACTTCAACAAAGATTATTGCTAACTGAGTAATCGTTGCATAGCCAAGCTGACTTTTCATGTCGGTTCTTGTTTTGACAATAAAGTTAGCGTAGAGAGCTGTAATAGTTCCTCCCGCGACAAGCAGCACCTTAGCCCACAGGACATGTGCAAAGAAAGGATAGAGTTTGACTAGGAGCATCGGCCCTAAGTGAGTGGAAATTCCCCCGTAGAAAATAGCACTAGACGGTGTTGGTCCCTCCATAGCGCGTGTCAACCAAGTTGAAAATGGCAGTTGAGCAGATTTCACATACACTGCAATGATTACAAAAAGTATAATCCATGAGTTTGTGTCCTGGGACGCCCCTAGGGTAGTAAAGTTACTATCACCGTATTGCAAATGAGCTAGTGTTAAAGCAGACAAGAGGAACAGCTCACCAACTCTATAACATATTAGCGTATAGAGACTATTTTGCACCGGTTGTGATCTGGCTTTATAAAACCCAATAAGCAGCACCGAGCAAAGGCCTATGACTTCCCAGCCAACAAAAAGTGTATCCATATTATGGGAAAAGACTACCAAAAGGATAGCAGCTAAAAAGACAAAAAAGATATAGTAGTATTCAAAAAACCCCTGCTCCTTATGCAAATAAGTAATCGAGAAATGACCTACTGCCGTAGCAATTAAAGAAAACACCAGAGCATAAGTAGCATTGATAGCGTTATTAGCGAAAAGAAAGATAAACGAATGGCCTGCAAGGTGATACCAAGTGAGTGCAATAGGTTCAAGAGGGCCCAAGGACATTAGCGTGGCTATATTCCATATCAATAGTGCGACAAGAAGCAACATAGTGCATGAAAAAAACCAAGCGACAATCTTTTCATTTGCACCTTTGATTAAATGAATCAAAGCCAAGCCAATGGTGGAACTGAGAGGCAGACCAACGGCAAAAAGCGGTACTAAGGAAGCTATGTGCATTATGGTTCTCCTATGAATACCGGTTCAAGATGATGGCGTTTTCCCCAATAGCTATCAACAGATCGCTTAACGACCTTAGGCGGTTTCATAAATGTATTCAGGGGTTCGCGGTTTAGATAAGTAATCTGGCCATTTTCACAAACAGCTAAAAATAGCCATTCTTTTTGTACAAGAGAGAAAATTTGAGGGAGCTTAATGCGTAGGTCTAAAACTTTAGTTAAAGGTGCTTCTATGATGATTAAGAGTCGCAATGGCTCATGCAGCTCCACCGCTTGCCAAGGAAGTCCCGTACGTAAATCACCAGAGGTGCCGTTAATTACGCCTAGAAAGCTCGTGATGTTATGCGGTAGCTTGGTTCCTGAGCCAAATTTTTCGTTGTCTAGGTAAGAAAAATAGTAATCTAGATTAATGCTCATGCACACAGGTACTACAGCAGCTAAAAGATTTGCCAATATGCTGCTATCAGAATCTAGATCAGAATCGTAGGAACAAAGAAAAGCTCGGCGATCAAGAAAGATCCCTTTGCTAAGATCGCGCCGACCTATGACAGCAATAGCATTGCTAGCATGGCCAATTTCAGCTCTAGGCTGTGCATGCATAAAGGCGCGAGTTTTGAGAACCTCGGCAGATCTTTTGGGACGCATAAAAGGAACATTCTCAAAACGTCTAGCCCTTTCTTGCGAATTAAGGTGACAGGCTGATTCAAGTTTGGCTGCGCATTCGGCGTATTTAGTACGTAAATAAGCAGGGATCAGAGTTGTGTCGTAGCATTCAATACTGTCTAAGCAGGTGTCATGATAGGCACCAATAAACCATGTAGTCTCAGGTAGATTGATACCAAGAATTTTTATTTTTTGACGAACTTTGAGGCTATTAGCGAGAGCAGCAAACACACGAGCGTTAGGGCCGCCAGCTTTACCGCCACAAGCTCCGCAGGCATAGGCAGTTTGATGAGGATTATTTAAGCTTGTTGAACCATGGCCAATAACAAAAATGAGATCAGAAATTTTTTCAGCAATACCAATTGTTTTAAGCATGCTAGCAATCTTAGCTGCTATCTCATCTAAAAAATGATCTTCACTCGAAAAACTTAGCGTATCATCAATATTTACAGCTGTTTTCTGATTCTTTTTGATAAATCTAGATATAGATTTGAACCATATTGCACCCCTATTTGGTGAAAGAAAACGAATGAGATCACCGAAGATGATGGCAAGGAAGAGAAGAGAGTTTAGGCCTATAACACTTGCCTTGCCTAAGACGATCTTTCGCATGCGATGTAGAAGAGAAGGCAGCCTTGATGCAAAAAAAGTTTGTGAAATAATATGTTCTATGACAAAAAATTGTGGCTCAATATTGAGAGGACAAAGATTCTGATGCCCAGAAGAGCTGTGTTCCTTAAAACCAATAAGCATGTTAAAAAAGCCAGCATAACCATATGTTTGGCACAAATCATCGAGCTCTTCAAGATGGCGACGAAATGATTCTTCACGGTCGTCAATACAAAAAATAGCACTAAAACTTGGCTTTTTATTCGTTTTAATTCGCTTCTTTCTTGCTTTCATAGCAATGGAATTAGCAATTTGAGCGTAGTAAGTACTTTCATAGGCTTGATGCAAGATACGCTGCTTAGTACTTGCAGTTAGAGATAAAAGCAAAGATGCTAATGGCATTATGGCAGGTATAGGTATTTGTGAGGTTGTCTTATAACCTAGATCACGTAATAGAAGCAGGCAATCAAAGCGGATAGTATCTAGATGCTGGCCAGAAAGTTTGGTTACGATTTTTGCCGATTTATCGACTTCCATAGATTTGAAAATAAACAGACGTAGTGCAAGAAAATCTAGTAGCCGAATATTTTCATTGCTTGTTTCATAAAAACAAAGAAGGCCAGCCCAACCTTCTACATCGCGCATAATCTCATAAAGAAACTCTCGTAAGCTAAGCCCAGCAAAAGCATACTCAGATAACATGCTTTGGATCATACTGAAAGAATCATCGGCTGTGATAGCAATCTCTCCTTGAAATCGTCTTAGCCATTTTGGCAGCCTTTGATCAGGGGTAAAGTAAGCGTCGATAAAGGTAGCGAGTAATCCATTTGGGTTATGCTCAAGATGCCAAGAACTAACACCTTTATCAAAGTAAGCAGAGAGAAAATCGATAGTTACATCATTAGCAAGCCGCAATTTTTTTGAGTCAAGCTGAAGGTAGCAGAGAGTTTGACGTTTGATAGCTAAATGAGCGGTTAAATTAGTAATAGTCTGCCATATTGCTCTTCTTTCGCAACCAAGAGAAGAATCTTGGCGTAGAGCCCAGGCTATAGTGGTAGCATTTTGTTGATAAGTGGGAAGAAAAACAATTTTTTTAAACAAAGTCAAATCGTCGATGTTCAATAGTCTAGCTACTTCGGTAATGCCTAAAACTTCAGGTGTTAAGTATCGCTGAATCTGATCGTCTTCTATCCTGCCTTCATTTATTTTCTGAGCATAGCTTTCTAAATCCAGGTAGCTCTTGCTTTGTCGCAAATGAGCTACTTTAGCTAGGGCATCATGAAAATTGAGATCTTCAAAATCTCGAAGAGTATTAAGGTGTACAAAATTTTCTAGCGAACCTTGCTTTGGCAAATATTTACGTAGCTCAGAAAGCTCATTTTCAAGTTCAGCGACTGATAGCTTTGCGTGCATAGTACACCTCGCGACTTTTTTGTAAGAATAGTTTTAATACTAATCCAAAAATTACACCTAAGAGAAGATCTGTTGCTAATGTCATAACTAAGGTAGCTATAAACAATAGAAATGATTCTTTGCCGGCACGCAGCATCTTGAGAAATTCCTGCGGTGATGCCAGACGAAAGCCAGTGAATACAAGCATAGCAGCAAGTACTGTTAATGGAATCAAATGTAAAAGATGAGGTAAAAAAGCAGCAAAGATCCATAGAAAGATGCCATGAAACACATTCGACCAAGAAGATTTAGCGCCGTTATCGATATTTACCTTAGTGCGGACAATTTCAGAAATCATAGGTAAACCACCGATCATTGCTGAAATGAAGTTGGCAATACCAGTTGAAAATAAATCTTTGTTGAGGTCAGCAGGTTTTTCTGATGGTTTAATTGCCTCTGCAGCCGTTACAGTTAGGAGTGATTCGATCGATCCTACTAGTGAAAGCATGGCAATATATTTCATTGAAGGGAAAGAAAAGATAGCAGAGAAATCAGGTAAGGTAATGGCTCCTAGCATATGCTCTGGCAACGTAACAAGAAATTGAGGTCCGACGCTGTAGATTTTGCCAAAAATATGATACTGGTGAGCATGATTAAAATCAAAAAATAAAGATAACGGTACTGTTACGGCAACAACAATTAAGGGTATGGGGATCTTTTTTAACCAAGACCAGTTGATACGAGGAAGAATGATTAATAAAAGAAATGCTATCAAACCGATGGTAAATACTTCAGGATTAATTTTGGTAGCGCTATTTCCTATTTCTGCAAGGAGACCAAAAGGGGTTTTGGCAACAGGAGTAACCCCAAATAAAAGATGAATCTGTTTGGATACAATGATGACACCAATTGCAGCTAGCATACCATGTACAACTGGTATAGGCATCAAAGCTGCTAGCGATCCAACCCGCATGATAGCAAAGAAGATTTGAATTAGAGCGGCGATTACTCCTACAGCCAAGGTTCTTTTATAACCAAGAGCCATATCACCAACACCTAATTCCTGGACAGCGCCTATGACAATAGCAATGAGCCCTGCAGCTGGGCCTTTGATTGTCAATGGAGCGCTGCCAATAAAGCTTGCAATGCAGCCTCCGATGATGGCAGTAAAAATACCTGATACTGCAGGAAAACCTGAAGCCATAGCAATGCCCATGCATAATGGTAACGCAACAAGAAAAACAAAGAATCCAGAGAAAAGATCTTCGACGCTTGGTTTGCTAAAGGTAAATATTTTTTGCAACATAGTTAATGGTTCCCTTCATTATGGTGCCAAACAAGTTCAATCTGGGGAGAAATCTGGATATTAGCGATATAGTAGACGGTGAATGTTACTGATGTCACAAAGCGTAGATAAAAATTTCTCAGATCCCAAGATTCTTCTTCATCTTGGTTCTCTTTATTTAGAGCTGTATCAACAGCAGGGATCTGTTCGCTAAGAAATTGACCTAAAGCATCGATCCGTTGCGCATTGCTTGTGACAGTTGTGATGGTCAGGAAGAAGAAAAAAAGTATTTTTTTCATGATCTTTCTCCTAGTTGCCAAAGTTTTGAAATATAGCTTGGACGGCAGCTTGTCCAGCAATCGTAGCAAGTGTTACAGTGCCTCCTAGTTGTAGAGTAAACTGAGCTCTTAGCTGGTCTGGCTCCCATTTTGTGCCATGGAACTTAGCAGCATGACGAGCAAAATAAGACCCCATATAAAGAGCTTTATTCATGCCCGCTTGAAATGCATGAGCTGCAATCTGTTCGCTATTATGCGACAAAACAGGAACTGGTTCTACTTCAAGGTTACTTGCTGCTGCTTGTTTTTGTGGAGCAGCAAAGAATATTGAGCCAATCGCACAAGAGTTTGCTCGAGCAACACCAAAGTTTCCATTGGTAGCAACTCCTAAAGAAAAGACCATTTGCGTTAATTTCAATTGAGGAGGTAGGTCTACTTGTGCGATCGGTACATGATCAAGCTGGTTAGCAAGATTTTTGACAAGCCTATAGAGATTTTCACCCTGAGCTGTTGCTGGCCCTACAGTTATCTGTTGGTTGGGTTTAGGAAACCAATCTAGACGGAAGCGTAACTCTCCGCCAACTAGAATGCCCGTATAGACGCTACCTGAAGCACCAACGATGAAATCAAGACGTAGACGAGAGGGTGTCCAACCAGTTGTGGTTTCGACGTTGAGTGCTTGTGTCATTTGATTGAAATTGCTTGCTGCTTTAACTACATTCTCGCGCAGGGTATCTTTGTCTTTAATCTTTCCCGTAGCCATCATGGCTGTCACAATAGGTTCTACTCGAGTGCGGATTTCATCGTCACTAAGCAATCCTGAAAGATCAGCAGCGGGTGTATTGTCGACACTTGCCTCGTTAAAGTTATGTCTCACAGTTGTCTGCAGCTTTTTACGGCGCCAATAGATATTGACAAGAGCCTGTCCTGATACCAGCATAATGCCAATTGCTCCGGAGGAAGTGAGCCCTAGGTCAAATGCAAAATTTGATAGATGCCACCCAGATTTGCTGTTGTTAGGTGAAATATTTTCATTTGTGGCAATTTTATCGAGAGCTAAAACATTATTAGCTATCTCACGATCAAGTAGTGCATCGGTCTCTGCTGATGGTTGACTAAGGGCTAGTGGTCTTCGTTCTAAGAAATGATCATGTTGATTTTCTGGTAAATTCTGATACCAGTCATCAGGAAAGGCAGCCAAGAGGCTGCTTGAGATAGGTAGCAAGATTGCTATGATTAATAAAAAATCTACTTTCATTTTTTATTCCTTCTTATCTATGGCAAAGGTGGTGGGTTGTCTTGATTTGAAAAAAACGCTCGAACTCCAGGATTTATGCCCATACGAATAGGGCCTATACCTATATCCGCACGAGCACTGAGGCCTATGCTAATCAATTGCAGCTGCCACTGACTTTTTTTTCTTGTTGGAATCTGAATCATAGATTGATTGATAGTCTCTTGCATTGAGCTAAGTGACTTTTCAAGAGTTTTGATATAGGCTTTTTCACTGACGCCATAGGTGACAACGTTACCTTTTTTATCCAGGCCAATAACTGGTAGCGGTCCTGAACAATTGCAGATAACAAAAACAGCTGTTACCAAGGCGATTTTTTTAAAAAATCGCATCATGCTATCCTTAGATTTGGTTAATAAGTAATGTCTTTTGCAAAAAAATATCAGGAGATAACTGGTGGCCCACGAGCAGGAATGCATGGTGTAATACGATTTATCTTTGTAGGTAGTAGATGAGTATGCTCCTTTGAGGTAGCAGTAATAAAGATTCTGAGTGTAATAATCGATAAGGGTAAGTCAATAGAGTGTGCTGAGTTAGAGTTGAGCGAATCGTCCTGAGTGATTTCAACAATCTTGGTGTCGATCCAGAGATCGGTTGAAGTGGCAAACAAATCAGCATGCAAAAGTCCCGCTAGGATTAGAGATCCAGCGTTGGAATGACTCTGAGTCTATTCGCA
>CALBMD010000167.1 GCA_937896265.1 uncultured Pseudomonadota bacterium | reverse complement strand
CCTTCATCGCCTATAAACTCACCCAAAAGAATTGGTAACGGTGTTATAAAGTCACCAAAAAAATCTCCTCGTTCAGCATAGTTTTTAAATTGATCTAGGCTGGCACATGCTGGTGACATAAGAACTGTTTTGTGGTTCAAGTTAAAATCTTTAAATATTGCATAAACAATGTCTTCAAAGCGTTCTTGACAGACAACATCAAAAACAGAAACAAGCTCTTTAGCAATCTGCTCTCGAGCATCACCATAGGCAAAGACCTTTGCAATATGCTTTTTGTGGTTCAAAAGGGGTAAAAAACTTTCACCCTTACCAAGGCCACCTAGAAGCAGGTAGACAGGTTCGTGCATTTGTCCTAAAGCATGCAGAGTAGCTTCAACGTTTGTTGCTTTTGAATCATCGATAAAAATAAAACCATGCTTTTCACCAACAGATTGAAGACGATGAGGTAATTCTTTATAGGAGAGAAGAGCGTTAAAGCAAAAGTCTAAATCAAGATCAAATGCTAAATGCATAGCCATGGCACTAACTGTTCCGTTAAAAATTCTTGATTTTGGCAGCAAAGGGTATTTTTGCGCAAAAGAGTCAATTTTTTTTGCGGTTAAGACATGGAAATTTTGCTCGTTTGTAGGCTTTTTAACAAACTCCTTGTAGGCCTTATAGGCCGACTCAGAAAAAATAAAAGGGGTGTCATTTAAACCGGCAAATAGCTGCCATTTAGCTTGAAAATAGTTTTCAATACTTTTGTGACGATCTAAATGATCTGGAGCAAAGCTTGTAAAAATAGCCAAACTTGGATAAATCTTTGCAGATTGCTCGAGTTGGTAAGAAGATAATTCTAGTACTAAGGTAGACATGGCGCTTTGCTTTAAAATAAGATCGCATAAAGGAACGCCAAAATTGCCGCAGAGAGAGCTGTCTATTTTTGCTTGATCAGCAATATGCTTAATCATAGCGCAGACAGTGGATTTACCGTTAGTTCCTGTTACAGCTATAATCCGTCCTAAATAGCGCTTTAAAGCAATGTCTAGCTCACTTAAAATAGCTAAGCCCTTTGGCTTTGCCATTTTGATAGCCCAATGCTCGTTAGAGACGCCAGGACTTACTACTAGATTTAGATTGTTATCATTTCCTTTTTGAATAATCTTTTTGGCTTCGTCTTTTGACAGCAAAGGTAAAAGATTTAATTTTTCGCCAAGAAAATCATCATATAGAAAGACACGGTTGTTTTCGCTTTTAAGTAGGTTATAAGCAGCTATCCCAGAGTTAGCTGCTCCAATAATTAAGTATTCCAAGAGAGTTTCCTTACTAGCGAATCTTTAAACTTAAAAGACTTAAAAGTGCGAGCACAGCAGAAATAATCCAAAAGCGAACGATGACTTTTGGTTCAGGCCAGCCTTTTAATTCAAAATGATGATGGATAGGAGCCATTTTTAAAACGCGTTTACCTGTCAATTTAAAAGAAGATACCTGTGCGATAACAGAGCAAGCTTCAAGCACAAAAATGCCACCAACCAGCACTAAGAGGACTTCATGTTTTGAAAACACAGCTAAAGCGCCCAAGGCACCACCTAAAGGCAATGAGCCGATGTCGCCCATAAATACTTGCGCAGGATAAGTGTTATACCACAAAAATCCCATGCCAGCGCCTATAATGGATGCTGCAAAAATCGCCAACTCGCCAGCTCCAGCCACGTAGGGAAAGTGCAGATAGTGACTAATAAGGTGGTTGCCAGAAATGTAAGCTAAAATGGCATAGCTAGCCGCTGAAGTCATCACTGGTCCAATAGCAAGTCCATCGAGCCCATCAGTAAGGTTCACTGCATTGCTAGTGCCAACGATAATAAAGGCAGCAAATAGAACATAAAACCATCCCAAATCAAACGCTAATCCTTTGAAAAAAGGCATATTCAAGATTGTAGCGTTTTTATTTAAGTAGACATGCGTGGCGCAGACAAGTACAGCAATGAGAGTTTGCCAAATAAGCTTAACGCGACCAGGGACACCCTTTGAATTTTTTTTTGAAACTTTAGCATAGTCATCCATAAAACCTAAAATGCCATAGGATGTAAAAATGATGACACAAAACCACATCAAGCTGTTGGTATAATCCATCCACATTAAAACAGGAATAAGCACTGCACCTAAAATGAGACCGCCACCCATTGTTGGTGTCCCTTGTTTGGAGAAATGGCTTGAGGGTCCATCATCGCGAACTATTTGCCCAATTTGGCCTTTTTTTAGTTTGCGAATAAACCAAGGGGATAACATAAAACTGATAAGAAGGGCCGATAGCATTGAGATAATGACGCGAAAAGAAATATAGCGTGCCACATTGAGGATGCTAAACTCTTCAGCAAACCTAAGCAAGATGTGATATAGCATGAGGACCTCATGGTTTATGTTATTTTAAAATCTCGGATCCGAATTTCTAGTTGTGTGCAGCGTTGCTTTGTCGTCGCGAAATCCTCATGTACCAATATGTACACTGCGGTTCGCTCCTCCTCGCGTCTTGCACCCAACCGAACTTCGAATCCTTCGAATCTTTTGAATTTATTAGTAACTTTCAAAAAATTTCACTTCTCGGTTAAAAGGTTGTCTACTAGCTTGCCTAGCTGCATCGCATTGGAGCCTTTTAGATATAAAAGGCCTGATTTGGGTAAGGCGGTTTGACGCTGTTCAATGAGATTTAAGACGCTTGTAAAATGAGCTGTTCGCTCGGGTGCTAAGCCAGCGGCAATGGCTGCTTTTTGCATCCATTTTGCTCGTTCACCTATTGTTATTAAAAGAGTAGGGGCGAGAATTTCTTGGCAAAGGCGGCCAATTTTTTCGTGTTGCATGGGCCAATCATCGCCAATTTCCAGCATGTCGCCTAGCACCAGCTGTTTGGCTGTTTCGCCAAAGCGAGCCTTTAGGGTTTCAAAACCGGCTAGCATGCTAGTGGGGCTTGCGTTATAGGCGTCATCTATAAGGGTTAAAGGACCAACTTCATAGGTTTGAAACCGTCTATTTGTTCCGATGAAGGAACTAGCAAGGAGAGGTAGGCTTTCAAAGTTAGTGCCGGCTAAAATCGCAGCAGCAGTAGCAGCGGCCCAATTTATAGGATAAGCACTATGGGCTTTAGGGATATGAAAAGAGGCCAGCTTGCCTTGATAAGATAAGTCAAAATGAATGCTGTCTGCTTGCCAAGTAACTTGACCAAGAGTTACATCAGCCGTTTTTGTACCAAAGCTACAAACTTTGCGATCTTTTCGCAAAGAGACAATATCTAATCGTGAGTCATCGCTCGTACAGGCGATTTTACAATCAGGCTTAGATGCATAGATGATCTCTGTTTTGGTAGCAAAAAGTGCTTCGCGAGTTCTAAAGATTTCTAAATGTGATTCTTTGGCATTTAAAAAAATAGTGATATTCGGCTGAGCTATGGGTAAAAGCTGCTTGATATCACCAGGCTTTCTGGCACCCATTTCAAGCACTACGAATTTGTGCGTAGGTTTTAGTTTGAAAAGAGTAAGAGGTAGACCCAATTCGTTGTTGAAATTTCCCTGAGAAAATAAAACTTCGCCCATGTTTTGTAGTATGTGAGCTAGCATCTCTTTGGTGGTAGTTTTGCCGACAGAGCCTGTTAATGCCACAAGAGTTATATCTTGATACAAGCTACGGTAACCACCAGCGATTTGGCCCAGACCTTTGACGTTATCTAATAGAACAAGAGCTTTTTTTAAGGCTCTTGCAGAAAGCTTAGGTAAACTTTCTTTCTCGACAATAATACCGCTAGCACCATTATCTAAAGCAGATTCAATATAATCATGACCGTCAACACGAGTTCCTTTAATGGCCACAAACCATTGATCTTTGCCAACTAAGCGCGAGTCAATGCAAAAGCTATGAGGTAAAGGGGCTTCTTGAGTCTCAGGCAGCTTGATTAAGTTGTCTTTAAGCCACTGACTGTAGTCTGACCAGGCTAGTCTCTTGTTCATTTTCTATATCTCTCTTGTAAAGCAGCCTTTGCCACCTGATAGTCGCTAAAAGGCACAGTAGTATTGGCAAAAATTTGATAATTTTCATGTCCTTTGCCAACTATAACAATGATATCATTCGTCAAGGATTGCGAGACAGCTTTTTCGATTGCAAGTCTGCGATCAAAAACAACATCAAAAATAAATTTTTCCGAAAAGCCCCCTTTGATTTCTTCGACGATTGCTTTTGGGTCTTCTAGTCTAGGGTTGTCGTTTGTTAGAACGACTTTCGCAGCAAATTTTTCGCAAATTTTTGCCATCAAGGGTCTTTTTCCTTGATCGCGATTACCCCCACAACCAAAGATGATCCATAGCTGCCCTTGGCAGAAAGGCATTAAAGTTGTTAGAACCTTGTCTAAGGCATCTGGGGTGTGAGCATAGTCTACATAGACAAAAGGCCCCTTGCGATAGTTTTTATGCCTAACTAGCTCAAGTCGGCCTGGGGGCGCAAGTAAATTTTGCCAATTTTTAGGTGAAAATCGCTTTTTGCTGATATGAAATGATAACAAATAAGCCGCAAGAAAATTCTCTAGAGTGTGTTTGCCACAAAAAGGCAATACACCTTGGCTTTGTTGTTCTTGAAAGTAAACAGTAACATTGCTTGCAAGTAAAGAGGTGCTACCTAGTTCATAGTACACTGAAGGATCAGGCTTTGTTTGTCGCTTCTCTGCTTGGCCATAGCTTAAGAGCTTAGTTTTTTGTCGAAGGCTTGCAAATTCGTTGAGAGGTATCTGATTGTTGATTAATGCTAGCCCATCTTTTTTTAAGTGGTCTGTAAAAAGCTTCTTTTTGGCGGCAAAATAAGCTTTCTTGGTTTTATGAAAATCAAGATGATCCCGTGAAAAGCTAGAAAAGCAGCAAGCATCAAAAAATAGCGGAAAGAGTCTGTCCTGTGACATAGCATGGGAAGAAGCTTCCATGACAATAACTTTGCATTTTGCTTGTACGGCTTTGGCTAAATGCTTGAAGAGAGTTGGGGGATCAGGTGTTGTTTGGCTGCCAGGAACGAGTTTGCCCTGCATAAAAAAGCCTAATGTGCCAAGACTAGCGCATGAAATTTTTTGATGCGTCAGGATTTGTTGCGTTAGAAAACAAATGGAAGTTTTACCATTGGTTCCTGTTATACCAATAAACTTTAACTTTTTTTGAGGGTTACCATATAACTCAGCACTTAAAAGGCTCCAAGCGGCCCGCGCATTTTTTACTAAAAGACCGCCTTTTTTTTCTGCTTCTTTAAGAAAGGCAGGATTTTCAATGATGAAAGCTCGAGCATGCTGTGCGTTTTCTAAGAAAGTATGAGAATCAGAGTGAACGCCTTTGTAGCATAAAAACGTGCTTGTTCGCATAAGCTGTCTGTTATCTGTCACGATCTTAAGCAATTTGTCTCGTTGTTTTGGTAACAAAAAATCCTTAAGCAAGAGCCCTTTTTTTTGCGAAATGCTACTGGCTTGATTTAAAGATAATGGGAGTGGCAAGATTTTGCTCATATATTTGCAATAACTTTCTTTTTTTTGTCTAATTTATCAGGAGCAACATTTAAATAACGCAGTGTTCTTTCGGCAATTTCACTAAAGACAGGCGCAGCCCACTTAGCTCCGTAGTAAGGTTTTTTTTGTGGTTCGTCAATGACAACATAGATAGCTAAATGTGGGTCTAAGACGGGGGCAAAACCAGCAAAATTAGCAATTCTTTTTGTTGGTGAATAAGCTTTGGTCAATGGATCGATCTTTTCAGCAGTTCCAGTTTTTCCCGCTGTTGTATAGGTTTGTGTTTGAGCATTACTACCTGTACCGCTTGTTACTACTTCAGCCAGTATTTGCCGCATTTTTGCTGAAATATCTTTATCAAGAACGCGGATATATGGATCATTTTGATGATTATAGAGGACCTCTCCTTTCGCCGATTCTATTCTTTCAACAAGGTAAGGGGCAATTAAAAAGCCGCCATTTGCTAAGATGCTATAGGCTTTTATGATTTCCAGACCACTTACCAAAAGGCCTTGGCCAAAAGCAATATTGGCAAATCGGATCTGGCTCCACTTTTCATAAGGCTCTATTCTACCGCCTGTTTGTCCTGGTAGCGTTATCTCAGCGCTTGGGGTTTGAAAACCAAAAGCAAGAAATCCGTCGTAAAGGCGCTTCTTGCCAAGCTTAGAAGCGATCTTAAAAGTGCCAATGTTAGAAGAATGAACAAGCACGTCCTTAACACTCAATAGTTCTTTCGGGTGGTCATCGTGGATGTAATTGCGCCCAACAAGGAAGCGACCAGATTTTTCGCAGTTAAGTATGTCCTCGGCATTGAACAGGTGATCTTGCAGTGCCAGAGCAACGGTAAAGGGTTTCATTACTGAGCCAGGTTCAAATAAGAAAGAGGCTGCTAGATTTTGGGTATCTTCCATAGAAAAGCGTGTTTGATTAGGATTAAAGCTGGGAACATTAGCAATAGCTAAGATCCTGCCTGTATGAGGGTCTGCAACTAGCGCGAACCCTTTTTTAGCTCCTGCCTCTTTGACTCCTGAAAGCAAGGCGTTGAAAGCAATTTCTTGGATGGCTAAGTCTAGGGTTAAGAAAATACTATTACCTGCCTTTTGGGGTACAGCTTTGGCTGGTTGTAGATATAAGCCTTTACCTCTAGCATCTTTAAGGCCGATAGTTTGTGAGCCTGAACCTTTTAACAAAGAGTCATATTTATGCTCAAGCCCAATAAGCCCATGATCGTCAAGGCCAACATACCCTATGAGTGTCGAAGCAAGCTGTGAGCTGGGGTAAAAACGAGCAGGCTCAGTAAGAAAATGCAGGCCAGCGAGATTTAAATTCTTGATAGCCTCTGCTGTTTCTTCAGAAACTTGTCTTTTCAACCAAGTGAAATAACGGTTTTTTTGGGAAAGCTTTTCAATTTTAGCAATGGGCATAGCGAGCGCTTTTGCTAAGATAGAAAGCTCTTTTGGAGAGGGGCTAAAAACGCGAGGATTAATGGCCAGTGATGGCGCTTTGATGCTAATAGCCAGTGGCGTATGTCTGTGATCGTAAATTGTACCGCGATAAGGCGCAATTTGGATGCTGTTTTGATATTGATTATCAGCAATATTTTGCAGTATTTCAGCAGATGGCGGTGAAAGGTGTATGAAAAAAAGTCTGGCCATAAGCGCTAGGAAGAGGGTGCTAAAGAGAAGTGTTGCCAGGCTTAACCTGGAACTTGCTATTTGCAAACTACTGCTCCGAGGTTTTTTTCTCATTAATTTTAGTGATGAGGTTTTCTCTACTAGAAATTTTAGCCAGCTCCATAGCTAAGAGGCCTCTTTTCTTTAGTAAAGAAGCTTCGTACTCCTTGAGTTTACCAATCTGGTAGCCGGTGAGAACAGTTTTAGTACGCATAGAAATGCGAAAAAGAGCAAGTGAGATAGCTATGATTAAAGCAAAGTGAGTCATGCTTTTAAATGAAATCATAAATGGACCGTTTTTTGTAAAATTCGCAGCTTGGCGCTGCGCGCTCTCGGGTTTTTAGCTGTCTCTTCTTCGTCAGCGACCATAGGAAAGGGTTTTAGTATTTTTGCTTGTAATTCTTCCTCTTGGTTTTGTATAGGTAGTTTTTGTAAAATAGGGTCTTTGGGCTTGCCAAAAGCCTTTTCTTGATAAAATCTTTTTACTATCCGATCTTCAAGAGAGTGAAAACTAATAACTGCTAAAAAGCCATCTTGCTTTAATAAAGAAAACGCTTGAGCAAGGAGCGATTTTAGCTCATCAAGTTCTTTATTGATATGAATCCTAAGGCCTTGAAAAGCTTTGGTAGCAGGATGTTTTTTGCTTTTTGAGCTATAAGGTATAGCCTTAGCAATCACGGTGGCTAGGTCTAAGGTGTCGCTAAAAGGCTGCTCTTCTCGACGTTTAACAATAGCCTTGGCAATAGCTTTTGCCTTTGGCTCTTCGCCAAAGTCTCTGAAAATTTGCGCTAGGTTTTCTACAGAGTATGTTTTTAGCACAAAGTCTAAGGAGAGAGGAGAGTTTTGGTTCATTCTCATATCTAAGGGACCCGCTTGGCGAAAAGAAAAACCCCGCTCAGACTGGTCTATTTGGGCGCTTGAAACGCCAAGATCAGCGATGACGGCGCTAATTTTTCCTTCAATATTATGCTCTTTAGCAATATCGCTAATCTGCGAGAAGGGAGCTTGAATTAACACAACTCGGTTTTGACTGATCTCGTTTTGAAAGCGTTGTCTAAGGTGAGTAATGGCGCTTTCATCTTGGTCTATGCAGAATAGACGACCAGTTGCTCCTAGTTTTTCAAGGAGTAGGGCGCTATGTCCACCGCCGCCGCCAGTACAGTCAATCGCAATATCTCCTTGTTTAACATCAAGAGGATCGATCATCTGCTTACTAAGAACACTGGTGTGATTAAACGATTGTATAGTCATGCTTATAGACAAACCTAGCGAGTGTATATCCAAATTATAGCTCATGTGTAATCAATAGCTAACCGCAAAACTGGGTAAGGCATTGAGAAGGTTGTTTATCGGTTAAAGCAAGCAGGTTTGGTGCTGTTGCCACAAGGCCCTCTGCCTCGCTAAAGTGGAGAAATTAATATTTCTATTTTGTCCGCCGAAAAGAGGTTGACAGAGAAATTTACCACAAAGCTTGGAGGAGGTCTTATGAAAAAGCGATGGCTAAAGCAATTTCTAGCCATCATATCGTTGAGTTTTACCGCGTTGTTTTTGGCAAGCTGCTCTAGCCAACAGGCAGATGACACTGAATTAGAAGCTACGGCCTCCAATGCAGAAGAGCCAGCAAACACCAGTGATGACGAGGTATTAGGCGAAAGCAACTCAAGCGATGATGGACTCGCAGAAAATACAAAAAACCAAGCTATTAGCCAAACAGCAAGCGATGGCCAGGCTCATCTCGCTCAAGACCAGAGTGCTGATAAGCCTTCTAATGTCGCCAAAGAAGCAAAGCCAGCTGAGACTATTGTCGGTGCAGAAGAAAAGCAGAGTCTGATGGCAGAAAAAATCAACACCGAAGGTGGTGGTTTGATTGGGGGTGCTGCTGGCACCATGGCAGCTCCTGGTCTACCAGAGATGGGTTCTAAACTCTCCTACATCGTCAAGGAAGGAGATACCCTTGCTAAGATTTCAAAGATGATTTTTGGCTCCTCAAAGCGTTGGCGTCATCTTGCTAAATGGACGATGCTTGCTAACCCCAATAAGATTTATCCAGGAGAAGTGATTTACTATCAATTAGAGGCAAAATCTTTACAATTTGCTAAAATATACGAAAACTTACCTAAAAAAGAAGCGATAGTTAATCAGGGAGAAACCCTTGCTGATGTAGCTAAGCGTCTCTATGGTAGCGCTAAGCAGTGGAAGTATTTGTGGCGACTTAATGATAAGGTTGTGGCGCCAGATCAACTTACCGCCGGCATGAAAATTTCTTATGTTGTAAAAGATGCGTTAGCCATGCTTGATTTTGAATTTGGTGAACAAAGAGAAGGTAATAAATGGACTAAAACTGGCCAGGAGTATGATAGAAACACGGTTTATTTGACACAGCAATAGATGATTTTACATAACTGTTATTTTTGATGCATTGTTTTGAGGTTGAAGTTAGCTACAGTGATCTAGTTTTCTTTGAGTAGCTTGGACTTTAGGGACTAAAATTTTCCTTAAAAATTTGTTCCCGGAGAGTATAAAGCTTAACAGTGAAAATATTTTCACAGGATTAGCAAATGTTAAGTGAGTAGACCGCACGCATATAAAGCATCTATACTAGCATGCGGTGTAGACGCTAGTTTATCTTGAATAGACAAAAGCGCTTGGTAGTATCTTTCCTTTGTGCCTAGATCAAACCAAAAATGAGGTGCATAAACAAAGGCGCAAATTCGCTCATTGCTGGCAATAGCTGCCTTATAGTATTCAAGGACACTAGCCGGTTTTTTGACTATTTTGTCGATGAAGTCTTGTGAGAGCACCTGATAGTTAGAAAAGGCGTGGGCACTACACCCTTGTGGTAAATCGTTAAGATAACCAAACCCACAGATTATATCTTCTTGGACAAAAACGCTTTGTTCACCTTCAATCGGGTTTGGCAAAAGACCCATGGTCGCTGTTGCCATTTGCTCTT
>CALBMD010000166.1 GCA_937896265.1 uncultured Pseudomonadota bacterium | reverse complement strand
CTTTTCATAAAGAAAGATCTCAATCATTTGATTGCCGATGTGGATGCTAGCGAAGGCAAAGCTGGACAAAAGCTTGAGCGCACATTAGGCGTGTTTAATCTCACAACCCTAGGTATTGGGGCTATCATTGGCGCGGGGATTTTCTCGCTCACAGGGGCAGCAGCAGCCCACTATGCTGGGCCGGGCATTGTCTATAGTTTTATTATCGGGGGCATTCTCTGCACTTTCGCTGGTCTTTGTTATGCAGAAATGGCAGCAATGGTTCCCGTTTCAGGTTCGGCATACGCATACTCCTATGCCACGATGGGCGAAGTAGTTGCCTGGTTTATTGGCTGGAACCTTATTCTTGAGTATGCCTTTGGCGCTGTGACTATCAGCGCTTCATGGTCAGGATACTTTGTCTCTTTATTATCTAAGACTCTCGGTATTCACCTTAACGATACAGCTATGCGCTTTACCCGCGGCCCTTGGGAAGAGCTGTTACTCTCCGATGGGACTCTCACCCATGGCTTATGGAATGTTCCTGCTTCAGCTTTTGCTTTGTTTATTGCCTGCGTCCTTTATCGCGGTATGCGCAAGAGCGTTGTTTTTAATAATGTCATCGTCTTCATAAAAATAACAATCCTCACTCTATTTATTGTCTTAGGCTGGTCTGTGATTGATCCTACCAACTGGTTTGTCAATCCGGACGCTAGCGGTTTGAGTCAATTTATTCCTGTCGAACGCGCTGTGTTTCGCGCTGGTGAATGGCACAATAGCTTCGGCTGGCCAGGTGTGCTTGCTGGAGCAGGTGTTGTCTTCTTTGCCTTCATTGGTTTTGATGCCGTTTCTACCACAGCTCAGGAATGTAAAAATCCTCGTCGTGATTTGCCAATTGGTATCTTGACCTCTCTTTTTATTTGTACCCTCTTCTATATTTTGATGGCGCTTGTCATCACCGGCGTCGTTAACTACACCGAGCTTGGTGTTCCTGATCCTATTGCTGTGGGTATAGACCGCATTGTAGCGTTACGCGAGTGGCCAGAATGGATGCAAAAGAGCTTTACTTTTGTGGTGAAGTTAGGCGCCTTAGCGGGGCTAACCTCTGGTGCCCTTGTTCTTTCTTTAGGGCAAACGCGAGTACTTTATGCTATGGGCCGCGACGGGCTTTTGCCATGGTTTGATCGGCTACACAATAAATTTGCGACCCCTCATTTGGCGACAGTGGGAACAGGCATCTTCTGTTTTATCAGTGCAGGTATTATGCCTATGAACCAAGTAGGCGAGCTGGTTTCTATCGGTACCTTGTTAGCTTTTGTTGTGGTCTGCGCAGGCATTCCCATCCTTCGCTTTACCAACCCACAGACTCCAAGGCCATTTAAGACCCCAGTCTATTGGTTAGTAGCTCCAGCAGGTGCTTTATCTTGTCTTTGGGTTATGTCAGGCCTTCCTGCTGATACATGGATGCGTCTTGCTGTCTGGCTTTTTATTGGTGCCTGCGTGTATCTAAGCTATGGCTATCGCAATAGTCGCCTGCGCAAGTCAAGGCCCACTCTACCAAACGTAGAGCGAAAAAATTCCTCTCAAGCGTTCCAGCGTGTAGCTCTCACCGAAGATATTTAGCTAACCGCAGCAGCCACTTCCATTTAAGTTATGGTTAGCTAAAGCCTCCCAAAAGGGGGTCTGCCTAATATTTAACCAATCCGGAAGAAATACATCATTTCAGCATGTTAAATGGCAAAAAATCAAGATAATCCACTGGGGTTGTGGAAGATTCGTGTAGTGTTTATTATTTAATCATAACACAAGACAACTAGATTAAAGATTCTACACAGGTTAAAAGCTCTTCTTTTTCAAGAGGCTTTGGCATAACGCTGGCGATTTGATAGGTTGCCAAATCTTGCTCCAACCCTGAGGTGGTATAGCCGCTGATAACAACAACGGGGGTCCGTGTATCTATTTTTCGAATTTCTTTAACAAGGTACATTCCGTTACGAGGAGACATGAGATAGTCAACAATCAACAGGTCAACTTTGTCGCGTTGAAAAATGTAGAGAGCATCTGAAACGTAAGAAGTTTGGATAACTTCATAGCTCTCTTTGAGATAGGCCGACACCAGATACAAAATATCTTCGTCATCGTCTACGACTAAGATTTTTTTTTGCATAAGGCCTCCTTAGCAGCTTCTTCTCTCAGTGTAGCATATTTTATAGCTAATGAGTGTCGTCGAAAACTTACATAAAAATTTCGCAGGCAGTTTTTTCAAGAAGGCAAAGCGGGACAGTATTTTGTAAGAAGATTTTTGGCTTGAGCAAGGTCTACATCTTGCGCTTTATTTAGCCCTACAGCAAGTTGCTCGAGAATCTTCAGATGAGCCTGGCCAGCCTTAAGCGCATAGTGATAAGGCACCTGATGAAACATCACTAGCGAGTAGCGAGGGACAAAAAGCTCAGGAAACTCTCGCTCGAGAATAAAAGCTATTTCTTTTTGCAAAAGAAACTGCTGCTCGTTGACTTTTGCCCGCATCTCAACATAGTTCTCAAGAGCCAGCTCCGCAATGGCATCACAGTTAGGCTTGCGCAGCTCATAGAAAGCATTGAATAAACCAGAGCCCAGCTTACGCTCGGCAAGCAAAGATAATAGCACCTCGCAGTCTTCAAAACCGCAGTTCATACCCTGACCGTGAAACGGGACAATAGCATGAGCCGCATCACCGATAAGCAAAATCGAATCGTCTTGATGCCATTTATCCAGAGAAATGGTGCCAAGAAATCCAGTAGGGTTAGCAAAAAATTGCTCAGTAAGGTCAGGCATCAAATCAAGAGCATCAGCAAAATGCTTGGCAAAGAACTGACGCACAAGCTCCTTATCAGTCAAAGCGGCGAAGCTTTGGGGCCCTTCTGTAGGTAGAAATAAGGTGACCGTAAAGCTACCATCCAAGTTAGGCAAAGCGATGAGCATAAATTCACCACGAGCCCAAATATGGAGAGCCTCTTTTTTCATCCGATAGCTACCATCAGGAGCGGGGTAAATTTTTAATTCTTTGTAAGAATGACCAAGAGGCTTTGTGACCGAAGCTTCTTTCGTGCCAAGTAAAGCCTTACGCACAACAGAACCGACACCATCAGCACCGATAAGGGCCTGATAGTTGCGGCTTGTACCATCAGCGAAAGTGATAGAGCGACCGACAGTATCCACCTCACGCACAGCTTTGCCAAAATGTAGGGTTACATTAGGGCTTTGCTCGGCAGCTGTCGCCATCCGTTGGTTTAGAAGATTGCGAGAAACAGAGTAGATGACTTCGAAGTCTTTCTGACCGTAGCGCTGAAAATCAAGACTACCGTCGAGGCGATGCACCATGCGACCACTCATAGGAATGAGCAAAGGTTCAATCAGATCAAAAACACCAAAGGCTTTGAGAGCTGAGATACCTCGATTAGCAAGAGCTAAATTGATAGAACGATCGCCTTCGCCACTAGTTTGAGTTCGGGGGTCTTGACGAAGCTCGTAGACTTCAACCGGATATCCCTTTTTCCCAAGAGCTACAGCTAGAAGAGAGCCCACCAAGCCAGCACCGCTTATGATCCAAGGATCTTTGCTCATACTAGGGCCTCCTTTAGAATCTGCACAAAGCTATAGACATCGTTGAAGCTGTTATATAAGGGGACAGGGGCACAGCGGATAACATTAGGCTCACGAAAATCAACAACCACACCTTGTTCTGATAAAGCTTGATAAATACGCCGAGGCTCAGCTTCCTTTAAAACTAAAGATAATTGACAGCCATGCTGGCCTTCGCCAAGAGGGCTTAAGATTTGGATAGAATCTGAGAGTTCAGCTTGCAACAAATAAGCAAGATAGTGAGTAAGCAGGCGGCTTTTTGTTGCCAAAGGAGCCATGTAACCAGCCTCACGAAATACACCAAAACTTGCTCTGACGGCAGCTGCTGCTAGAATAGGCGGGTTGGAAAGCTGCCACGCTTCTGCCGTCTTAAAAGGATGAAACTCCAGGGCCATTTTAAACCTGTCATGCTCACGATGACCCCACCAGCCATGAAAGCGGGGCAAATCATGATCTAAATGACGGCTGTGGACAAAAGCACCACCAATAGCACCAGGCCCACCATTGGCATATTTATAATGACACCAGACTGCAAAATCGACGTTACAAGCTGGCAGATCGAGCTCTAGATTGGCAAAAGCATGAGCTAGGTCCCAGCCTGCAACAATGCCATGATCATGCAAAAGTTCCGTGATGAGAGCCATGTCAAAAGCTTGACCGGAATAATAAGAAACACCAGGGAGCACAGCAAGGGCAATAGTTTCTCCCTGCTGCTTGAGTAAGGCACTTAAAGTTGCCACATCATAAAGCTCTGTCTCTGGTTCTGGCTCCCAAAAAACAAGATGCTGCTTGGGGTCAAACCCATGGTAAGCCAGTTGCGACTCAGCAGCAAAAAAATCCGAGGGAAAAGCACGGCGTTCAATGAGGATTTTGGTACGCCGCCCTTTAGGGTTATAAAAGCTCACTAGCATGAGATGAAGGTTAGTCGTGAGGCTGTTCATAACAACAACTTCAGCTGGAGTAGCACCAACCATAGCAGCTAAATCTTGCGCTAAAAAGCTGTGGTAGGGCAGCCAAGGAAATTCACCTTCAACATGACCATCAACACCACGGTTTTGCCAACTAACCAAGGTTTCTTGGATAGCTTGACTAACAGCGATTGGCTGCAGCCCAAGAGAATTGCCGCAGAGGTAAATTTTATTTTGCCCCTTGCTTGTTTGAGGAATATAGAATTTGCAGCGAAACTGCGAGAGAGGATCATCGGCATCAAGTTGACGCGCAAGCTCTGCATCAGTGGAAAATTGCATATGGGTCTTTCCTTCAGTAACAAAAGCTATAGCAAACCATGCTGCTCCAAAGCGTACACAACACCATCGGCATCATTATCCTTGCTAATAAAATTAGCCACTTCTTTCACAGCATCAATAGCATTACCCATAGCTACTCCGACACCAGCCCAGCGAATCATTTCTAAATCATTAGATTGATCCCCTATGGCCATTATCTCTTCACTAGCAACACCCAAATAAAAGGACAGCCACTCTGCAGAGGTCTTCTTTGTCGCTGAGACAGCGGTAAAATCAACTAAATTGGTTGACCCTGCTACCACCGAAAAATCTCGCAAATACTCGCTTTGTTGGCATTGAGCTAAAAAATCTAGCACCAACTTCGGTTCACCAAGGACAGTAACCTTTAATATCCTAGCCGTAACATCAAACAAATTATCCACTATTGTAGGCTGAAATCTTGCCAAGTTGTAGGAACGCAAGAGTTGGTGGTTGGGGTCATCAATAAAAACTTGATCTTTGCTTTGCAAGCAAACCGAAAATCCATGATCAAGGCTCACTTTGATAGCCCGAGCGACGATGTCATGTTTGAGCGCAATCTCATGCAAAGTACTTTTGCCCCTAGCAATCATTGCTCCATTATACATAGACACTGGGTGAGGCCAGCTACTCTCATGAAAATCAAAGATCTTTAATGTCCCATGCAGAGAACGCCCGGTTGAAATGACCACAGGGATTTTTTTTTGATTCAAGACCGCTAGAGCTTCTTGACTTCGAACGCTTATTTGATGTTGCGAGTTAAGCAGGGTGCCGTCTAAATCGACAATCACTAACCGAATAGGTTGCTTTTTATTCATCACTTCCCTAACCATGCCATGGCGTTATGATGAAGGATCTTCTCTTTGAGACCTTTATCTATAGCCATATCCATAACCATTTTCCCAGGGATATCTTCTCCCAAAGGAAAAGGATAGTCGCTGCCAAGCACAATCTTATCTGCCCCAATAACATCAAGTAAATAAGTAAGCTGCTTTGTATCATGCACTAAAGAATCGACATAAAAGTGCCCTAGATAATCGCGAGGGCCAACATCATTATCCACTGCACAAAGATCAGGCCGCGCACAAAAGCCTTTGTGAATCCTACCGACTGTTGCCGGAAACGAGCCACCACCATGAGCAAAAGCAAAGCGCAATTTCGGGAATTGCCGAAATACACCACTAAAAATTAAGGACGAGATAGCTAACGCCTGCTCGGCAGGCATACCAACAAGCCAAGACAGCCAATACTTACTCATTCGCTCTTTAGCGAGCATGTCCCAGGGGTGAACAAGAATGCAAGCTCCTAGTTCTTCAGCGACGCCAAAGACCTGCCGCAGAGGCTCCCAATCAAGGTTATTGCCGTTGACATGAGATCCTATCTGTACCCCTACCAAGCCTAGTTCTTTGACACATCGAATAAGTTCTTTTATCGCCAGTTCAGTATCTTGTAGCGGCAAGGTACCAAGCCCATAGAAATAGTTCGAATGGGTGGCCGCGACCTCAGCAATATGATCGTTAAGATAACGCGAGAGATCATAGGTATGTTCTGGCTTAGCCCAATAAGAAAACATGACAGGCACTGTCGATAAAACTTGCTTTGTTACCTGATATCTCTGGCAGTCTTCGATACGAAGCCAAGGGTCCCAGCAGTTCGCCTCAATTTCGCGAAAGAATTTACCATCGATCATCATACGCGCACTGCCACAAGCTTGATGATCAAGATTAACAAATCCGCCATATCCATATTTCTTCTTTAAATCAGGCCAATTTTTAGGCAAAACATGAGTATGGATGTCAATCTTTTGCATAGGCTTCCTAGGAGAAGTTGACTTTGTGACAATGTTTACAGGTGCGTAACTCTTGATTAGGATAGAAGTGATTAAACACAGTCTGGAAGTCCTGCTCGATATTGCGCAGCATAAAATACTCTTCATAAAGCAAACTAGAACAGCCTTCGCAATACCATAAAAGGCCGTCTTTTTCGCCTTCTAAGCGGCTGCGTTCAATTACCAGACCAACGGTGTCCTTCATCCGCTGAGGTGAATGTGGGATCTTCGGAGGCAAAAGGAAAAGTTCTCCCTCACGCACCCAAATGTCGTTTATTCGCCCTTCTTCATAGACCTTAAGCTGTAAATCACCTTCAATTTGATAGAAAAATTCCGCACCTTCCTCGTAATGAAAATCATGTCGCTGATTGGGGCCACCCACTATCATGACAATGAAACCCTGCTCTTTAAACACCATTTTATTGCCAACAGGTGGTTTTAAAAGATGACGGTGCTGCTTGATCCATTGCTGAAGGTTGATAGGGGGAAATATCATTATTTACCTTAAGTTTGCGGCATCGTAGCAATGCACTTGAGCTCAATGGCTATAGGGGTTGGTAGGCTTTGTACTTCAACCGTCGTGCGGCATGGGCGGTTATCCTTGAAGTACTCGGCATAGATTTGGTTATAGATTTTGAAATCGTCTTTCATATTAGTAAGAAAGACAGTGACATCAACGAGATGCTCCCACGAAGAGCCTGCGTCTTCTAAGATAAATCGCACGTTATCAAAAACACTGCGGCACTGTTGGGCAATGTCATAACTGCCGTCTGGCTTTATGCCACCAGGAATAACATCCGTGCCTTTTTGTCTTGGACCTACACCAGAGAGAAAAAGGAGATTACCCACCTGGCGAGCATGGGGGTAAAGCCCCACTGGCGCGGGGGCTTTCGTACTGTGGATTTCGATGCTTGAGTCGGCCATACTACCACTCCTGGTGGCTGTCTCAGCAAAAAATCAATGATCTTTATGAAACAGCCTGTTACCACTTCTAGCAAAATTCCATTGCTCAGCATAGTGACTGCATCATGAAAAAGCAACTCTTTGTGGATTTAACACACTTTTGGAACGCTATTGAAATCCAAGGATATGAAAAGGCTACTGCATCTAAATGCAAGCAACAGCAAGGATGAGGGTTTGGGAGAAAACTGCGCAGTTTTCCCAGACCCTTCCTTGCTTTCAAAAAAGCAACTAAATTTAGCTGAGGAAGCCCTGCCCTGGTCAAGAGGGCATAAATTTCTTGCTTTTAAAAAATTTAAATGTAAAATACTATCCCCAAAAATAAAATAGAGAGTCTTATGCCTGATGCTATAGCCTATGCCATCGACTTTGGTACATCCAACACCTTAATAGCTGCTGTACAAAGGGATAGAACCGAAGTTCTACCGATTGCAACAGGCGCCTTAGACCCGACGATTATGCGAAGCATCATCTATACGCCGGAACTAGGTGAGTGGTTCTTTGGCAGCGATGCTATTTCTGAATATAGCAGCCGATTTGCAGAAGGCAGGTTGCTGCGTTCGATCAAGAAATACTTACCTGACCCTCAGTTCACCCACACCTCAATTCATAGCAAGAATTATAGCCTTATTGACCTGATTAGCTTTTTCTTAAAAGAAATACGCTTACGTGCCAATGCTATTGTGGGCAGTGATGTTACTAAAGTTGTGCTTGGACGCCCGGCAGCCTTTGCTTTAGATGAACGCTTAGATCAACTCGCCCAAAATCGATTGCAAGCGGCTGCCCAGATGGCTGGCTTTGAGGACATTCATTTTCTACCTGAACCCATTGCCGCCGCCTATGAGTTTCGCCAGAAAGTATTCACACCAAAAATAGTTTTAGTAGCAGACTTTGGCGGTGGAACAAGTGATTTCACCGTCCTTAAAATGAGCAATCAAACATTTAGCTCCAAAGATATTCTAGCAATAAATGGCATTAGCATCGCTGGGGACCGCTTTGACGGATCCATGATGTTGCATAATATCTCACCACACTTTGGTTCAAAAATTACTTATAAGCTACCCTTGGGCAAAAACATACTTCACCTGCCCCATAACATTTTGAACAAAATGTGCTCAGCTCCTGATATTTCTTTCTTTAATAGAAGCGATATCCGCACCCTCTTAGAGCATGCTAAAAGATGGGCGCTATCACCAGCAGAGCAAAAAAATATTGAAAGATTATTTCTTCTTGCAGAGGAAAACTTAGGATACCGTTTGTTTGAAACAATCGAAAAAACAAAAATCGCTTTATCTGACCAGCCGCAAGCGACCTTTGCATTCAACTACCCAGGGTTAGATGTCGAAGAAACTATTACTTCGACTGCATTTACAGCTGCAAGTACTGATATCGTTAACCAGATCATGGCGACAGTTGATGCGTGTGTTGCCTCAGCCCAAATTAGACACAGTGATGTTGATCTTGTGTGCTTAACTGGCGGTACTGCAAAAGTCCCCGCTATCCGCGATGGCCTGATACAACGTTTTGGCAATGAGACGATTCAGACACAAAGCCAATTTCATTCAATCATTAATGGCTTAGCTTTGAAGGCGAAAGAAGTATTTTATAGCGCCTAGAAAGCGGGTCTCTCAAAGAGCAAAAACAATGCAAGGCATGATAGAATTGGGTAGTTCTGTTCATTTGTCATCACGGTTTTAGCGAGGCTACTATATCAAAAGTCTAAAAATATTAGCCAAAATAGTACTAATTTTGTACCTGCCTGCTTGCAAAGAGCACAAGACAGTCAAGAATGATTTAGGTGAATTAACTACCCTTGGTCTAATGGACCCTGGCACAATCTGTATTTTAGATATTAAAGAAAATAACCTACATAAAGTAACACCAGGAAAGCTAATAGTTAGAGTAACGCAGGTTATTAAGGGAAATCAACACACTGAGCCATCATATCAAGATCCGACAAGACCTCAAGTAAGTTACCTATTTACAATCATTGATACCTATCCTCCTAGATGGGGGAATATTCACGATGGATTTTTACAGAAAGCATTGAATTACCTCTTCGCTAACAAAGGGGCTAATGTTGATATATCTCGTCCGTTTTTAATACCAGAAAATCAACTACATTTTTTGCTCGATCCTAATATTAATAGTGGCAAACCTGAAATATTAAAACGTACTTGGGTTGATTTTCATGCCTATACAGACTCTCGACTTGAGAAGGCAAATAACTTTATAGCTAACTTTGAAAGAGAAAATAAAGCATGGGAAAAACTGATTTCAGAGACCCGCACAGCAATGTTTATAGCTGGATTTCTCTCTATACAAAATTCTATAGCTGATGAAGCTATAGAAAATTCTCTTAAGATAACAACAAATATTTTATCTACTTCATCATGGTCCGACGTGTCAAGCGCCTTGAAGACAACAGGAGAGTTCACAGCTGAATTGTCGCAAGGAATTCTAAAATCAGTTTCTAAGG
>CALBMD010000165.1 GCA_937896265.1 uncultured Pseudomonadota bacterium | reverse complement strand
AGCAGATTGTATTTATCAGTGAAATGCCTTACCATAAAACTAGCCTTAGACGCTGCTGATAAATTTGCAGACAGAAGACCAAAACCAAGAGCCCAATGCCGCCACTTAGTAAATTTCATAATTCCCTCTAAATAATAAGTAAATTCACGTTCGTCTCGGAAAGGTTACTCGTCTTTGCATGGCAACAAAAGATATAAATTTTCAACCAAGGTTTCCAATTTGTTGTTGATAGATATAACTTAGATCTCAGATCAAAGTTCAATTCTATATTTTTTGTTTTGCTAGAATAACAGCCTCATCTCGCTTAATATTAAAATATACCTATGTTTATTAGAAATCTTGTAGCCATAGCTGTCTTATATAAAGATTGTTGCTATTTTGAAGACAGCTCTTGTGGCTAGTTATTGGATGGGAAATGCATGGATAAGCTTGCTCTATTAAGAACCTTTGTTATAACAGCCAGAGCTGGGAATTTAGCAGGAGCGTCTAAAAAATTGCATCTGACTGCTCCAGCTATTTCAAAACATATTCGTGCGTTGGAGGAGTATTACAAAAAAAGCCTTTTCTACAGAGAAAGACAAGGGCTTAAGCTCACTGATATTGGTGAACAGTTTCTCGTGCAAGCAGAACGCATATTAGGTGAATTTGAGCAGCAAGAAACAACACTTTTTGGTGATATGGCTAAGCACGAAGTGACGCTCAAGGTAGTGGCCTCACATATTTTTATGAAGCGCTTTATTGAGCCAAAGCTTATCGATTTTATCGAGGCTAACCCTCTGCTTAGGCTTGATCTAGAAATCTCTGAGAGAATTCCTCTCATGGAAAAAGAAGGTATCGACATCATTGGTGGCATGTCCGTTGTCACAGAAGAAAATGTTCTTATGCGCAAGATTGGTGAGACAAGATATGTGTGCTGCGCCTCTCCCGCGTATCTGAAAAAATACGGCAAGCCTAACCGCCTAGCTGATGCTAAAGAGCATCGTTGGCTTACCCATTCGATTAGAAAACGTCCAAATATGGTGCATTTTTTAGGACAAGAGATAGAGTTTGATAACTATATCTTAACTAATGATTCTTTATACTTGCGCCAGTTGTTGTTGGCTGGAATTGGTATGGGCAGCATTTTAGAATACATGGTAGATGAAGACCTTCAAAAAGGGTCTTTGGTTGAACTCTTTGTTGATGAGACGGTGCCTGCTGTACCGATCTGCTGTTTCACCCGCCGTGTCCACCATAAGCTAAGCAAGGTTCAAGCTTTCATGGATTTCTTTTTGAATTAGCTTCGTGCGATAATAAATGAAAAATCATCTTGTGATGAGGTCGCCTGTGCTGAAAACTGTTCTCTTTGTTACAGCGTGTGTACTAACCGGATGCAAAACAACCCCAGGCTCTAACAAAGAGCAGATTATCCCCCAGACTTCAGTTGATAGTTGGACTTCTACGATCGAGCTTTCTTTTAAATCCTATTTGATTGACATTGACAAAGAGAAACAGAGTTCTTCAGATCTAGATAAGTTATTAACAGAGGCGGCACATGCTTATATTGAGGATGATCGCAATCATTGGGAGAATTACTTTTCTTCGCAGGCAACATTAGATAGTTTGCGTGAAGTAAGAAAAACAGCGTTAAAACCCAAAGCAGAGCTTACAGATACACAGACAATGGTCGGTCTAACAACAACAGGAGCTATCGTCTTGGGGGCAGCATTATCCGTTGCCATTAAGACAGCACATACTGGCTTTTTCTTGGATACTAAGCGAGTTTACTTTGCTACTGAGAGCGGCCATTATTACGTGAACACTTCAGAAGGTTTGCGGGTCGTCGTTTTGAAAAAGGCTAAGTGGCAATATGCAATGCTAAGCAATAAGCCTTTGTATCTAGATCAAAATTCGCGAAGAATTCAATCTTTAGACTATCCTAATCGTTATATTGATTATGATCCTGAGCGCCAAGCTTTTGCTTTTGTCGAGTATGAAAGTGGTAAGTATTTGGAAAAAATGCCTCTCACTAACGAGAATGTTCCTATAGTACCAGCTCAGGGTGATAGACCAGCTTACCGGACAGAGATCTATACAGATACTTATGGTAACCCTAAGGCATTTAAGCTACTGTTTCCAAATGATTTCATCCATTCAGATGATGTGAGAGAAAAGCGTGGAATATTTTATGCAAAAGAAGGGCAAAGAATCTACCTGCATAAGAATTTGAAGGCAGGTACTATGGCTCCTTTGCAGAGTCCTGAATTAGCTACGCAGAAAGATAAAAAAATTAGCCGCTATTTACTTGTAGATAGCTTTGGTAATCCTTTCGTAGCTATCAAAGGCAATAACAATGCTGGCTTATTTGCTGTAATTGAAGCAGATGGTAC
>CALBMD010000164.1 GCA_937896265.1 uncultured Pseudomonadota bacterium | reverse complement strand
ATTACCGCTCAACCTCAAAGAAATTTTTAATTTGATTGTTCACGCTTTCAATTAGAGCCCTTTTCTTCAGCATGATTGTATCGAACAGACGCAGCAATTTAGCTTTCATATTTTTCTTCAGACTAGTGATTAGCTGAAGGCCTCGATCAAACAGCTCTTCAAATAATTTTTTAGAAATATAACCCTTATCTCCAAACAATTTTCCTGCCAGATCCTCAGTCATTCCTGGTACTGGATTCAGATCACTTTCATTGCCAGCCGTTATTTTGCAAGCCACTAACTCTCCTCGATGATTGCAAATCAAATGCAATTTAAATCCATAAAACCAGCCCATCAAAGACATGCCTACGGCGGCAAAATTTTTAAAAACTTTATGGCTTCCAGTTCTTTTTGGATGACACGCAATAATTTTGGTGGAATCGATAAATCCCAAGCCATCAAAATCAGCCTGGCGGCTTTGCAGATAAGCCATCATTGGAACGAAGACTCTAGGGATTAATTTTACAAAGCGTTCATAGCTCAAAAGTTTCGGGAACTCTTTACGCAAATGATGCCAAACCTGGCATAGATAAAAGGCTTTGAAGTCTTTGTATTTAGATCTATGGAACTGGATCAGCAAGGTCATGATCTCGCTTTCTGACATTTGGGTCGCGCGATTTCTTTTAATTTGACCATTACTAATCAGGCGTTTTTTAAATTCAGGTAAAAAGATTTTTAAGAAATCATCGACATCGACATACAGCTCAAGTAAATTTTCGGCGCACTTCATTGGGGTTCCAGGATTAAGCGTTGTGGTAAACACTTTTTACTTTTGCGTTCGATGAGGTGCAATCTATTTTTTAACTAAAGTTCTTATCCGCTATTCGCGTTTTTAGGGTCTTAGTGCGGGGATTTTTAATAAAAAACTTAGTGTGGCTCTGTGCGGGCTCGATAGTCTTTTTTAATTCAAGTACCGTCGCGTTTTTTTAAATTCTTAGGAGGAATCAAAAGTGTCAATCAATCAAAAAAATCAAGTATCAATAAGCTCGGAAGAAACAATGCAAGTATCAAAACTTGAAAGCGCAAGCCATGAAGGAAAGTCTTCTATCGCCACCGAGCGGTCTGGCGATGAGGCGAATTGGGCTGCGCCAAGACTTCATGTCCTGAGTTCTCAAGTGACGATGGGAGGGGTCACAGTGGCTAAAGTGGAGAGCGATTGCTATCAGCCTTCACAGGCCTAAATAAAACAGAGCGACAATTTTGTAAAAGGGCCGCTCTTTTAAGTTAAAGCATGCAGATTTTTTTATTTTTTCTGTGGTGTGGTTTTTAGTCCATTGATAACAGAGACGTTGGTAAAGGCGTTATTAGAGTCCAAAGGGTAATCGGGGCCCGTCATATCTTGCATTAAGACAGAAACGTTCTGACCCGCTGAGATCACTGGCGATTTGAGTGCATAGCTGATGCTATTCGTTGCATTGCATGTCAGGGACCCTTGAGTCTTAGAAGTATATCCATATTGTCCGACACCCAAGATGACTTTGATGCTGGATGGAATTGTGTTGCTGGATGCCGGATTGCAAGTAATTGTAAATTGGGTGCTGACGGTGTTGGGCGTTGGGGAGCTGGGTGAGATAGAGGCTGTAAAATTTGAAAGCGTGTAAGGCATGCCTAAATAATGGGCGAAGGTATTGGTCATTAATCCATTGCCTTGGCCTTGTAAAATACCAGCTAAACGTGGGGTCGGAGGGTTGGCTGATGGGTTTCCTGGGCTTCCAAAATAGACATTGTAATTTGCTTGTTGTAAATAATTAAAAGGAGCAAAGCCGGCACCTGGTGCTCCATGTCTATTGGTTCTCCAGGCCATCCACCCTACAAAACCGCCATTCCTTGGATTGGCAGCCGAGTAAGCATTTTTTGTGAGATCGTCCAATATCCAGTTCATGTCTTGAACGCAATCACCTGGTCCTGAAAAGGGGCCGCTTGCACTGTCATCCGAGCCACCAAACTCAGAAAGAAAGACTTTCATATGTTCAGCTGTCATCCATTGAACAAATGGTGTGAGATTCATGGTGTTATTAAAATCATCTTGGCTATTGTAATGGGTGCAAACTTGCTGAGTGCCGCTGTAGTTGGAGTCGAAATACTGATGGACTTCGACCGCAATATTGCTGGTGTCTGTTGATAAGTCAGCTTGTGAGAGGTCTGCTACAATGTTGGCTTGAGTAAAAATATTGGCATTAGAGGGGTCTGTATTTTTGCCATCCATATTAGGGTAGCTCGTTGTCCAAGCATGAAGAGGGTCCCAGCCATTGCCACTCATAAGAATCAAGTTATTGGGTACTAGTTTTCGTATCGCAATCACTGCGGCCATTTCTGTATCAAAAATAGTTTGAACGGAGGGGTCTTGGTCGATATGTCTAGGATCTTGTTGAGAAAATGGTTCGTTCATGATGCCAAGAATGAGCTGTGTATTTTGTTGGTATGCAAAATCATTGGGCTTGGGTGAAAATTGTTGAGCCAAGCTTGCCAACGTGCCCGTGATATGATCACTAATACTTCCTGGATATGTAGGGTCACTGCCTGCTGGAGCTGAAAGAACAGGAATATTAACAGGTGTGCTTAAGAGGGTTGTCCAGATCAAGGCTAACTGACTAGGGGTCATCAGGGTGCAACGATTATTGACAGGATCTGTGGCTTCATTGCCTTGTCCAATAGGCGTGTTGTTGTATGAGCCTGTAGGACAAAAACGCATGTAGTTATGTAGATCAAGATCAACACTGATTCCAGCATTTAAGTATTTTTGAACAGTGTCATAAATTCCATTGAGATAATTAGTATTAATAGTCAGAGGGGAGGCGCTTAGATCAGCAATGCTGCTGCTAGTAGGATCTCCAGCATGAACAATTAAGTATTCCGCGCGAATTGGTAATCGAATGGTGTTCATGCCTTGATTAGCAAAATATAAGGCATCTGGAATATCAGGATGCTGAGATAAAGCATCTAAAAAGCTGCCGTCATATTCTAGTCCTGACATATTGATCCCTCGAAATAAAAGCCCCGTGTTATAGCGGGTGACACTAGAAATTTTAACAGGGGTATTATTGTTGTAAGGTTGTGTGACAGAGGCATATTGAAGCGAGAGATTGCCAGCGTTATCTATTTGGTAGGTATACGGGACAAAGTAAGAGACCCTGCAGGGTGTTGTACTTGTTAGATTGATGCCGAAATAAGTGGCATAGCCTCCTGGGGTAGGGCTGGTATCTGCTGTATTACCATTAGTGACCTCTTGACAGCCATTATCGTAATTAAAATTAGTCTGTTTGACCGCACATGCGATATAGCCACAGTAGCCAGATACATCACCCATGACTTCTCCTGGTGCAAAACCACCAGGGGCCTTTCCAGTAGGGTCATCCACCGCTGGGCAGGTGGAACCATTGCTGGTGTTAGGGTAAAAATAAAATGGAGACTTATTAGTAATGGTAATCGCTTGAGAAGCTAGAGGCAGTAATAAAATAGGGGTCATTGAAAGGCTAAGAAGGGTGCGCTTAACTATCTTTGATACTTTATTTTGAATGTCTTTTTGGGCTTTTGAATTTTGTCTGGCGAGTTTCATTAATAAAGTCTCCATGATTTAAAAAATATAACTTTAGGCGTATTTTATAGTTGAATTAATAGGGCAAGTTCCACGCGGAGTTTCTAAGCTAATACCGTTAGGATATCCGCGGTAGTAAACACCGTAGAGCTGATGTATATAAGTTAAGAATCCAGTTTCTCCGCAGCCGAGTCTAGTTGCTAAACTTTTCCAATCTATTTTGTTTGTTGTTCCTTGACTCAGGACAGTCATAGAGGCTGGAGCCCAGCTTGCTTCAGAAAGCCCCGTCATTTTTGGTAGAGCCATATAGATCAAGTGATTATAAGTTGTAAGATTTTCTGACCAGAGGGTGCCCTCAATGCCTAAAATATTGTTTTGTTCTGCCGGAGAGAGACCTTGAAGCGCTTGACTAGCACTGGCCGCAGAGCTTAATGCGGCTTGAGTGTCTGCAAAATCAGTTGCCCAAGTAAATCCAGGCTCATGAATATCTGGGGTATAAGTTAAGTCCATGTAAGTTTCATCTGATAAAGCTAAAACAGTGGGGTATTGATTGTCTGCCAGGCTGATTGCTTGAGCGATTCCAGCAGTAGAAGTATTCCAAACCCAAATGTGTCCAGCTTGGCTAGCAGGAATCACTTGATTGCCCAGCGCATTGCCATCAGTTTGAACAAGTTGCTGCCACCCTGAAAAAATAATATTAGCATTGCTAGCTGCAAGTGATTGTAAAAATTTTTGCGCTTTTTCTAAAGCAGATAAATTGGCCCAATCGCCTTGACACTCTGGATCATTGCTCCAGGCATTGGCATTGACTTCATCTGCGCCAACGCTAACTTCGTTGTTTTTAGCATATAACGTATTTTGATGACTAAAAATTTGTCCAATTTGTTGGATGATTTGATTAATTTGCGTTGTAAATCTTTGAGAAATCCCTGCTGCCGCATTAGTTGGATTATAAGTGCAGACTGGCAGTACATCGTCGGTATAACCTTGGATTGATACAAATTGAGAGTGGTCATTGGGGTCTATCATGCTATCAGGTAGGGCTTTAATTAAAGCCCGTGCATGTCCTGGGATATCGATTTCAGGAATGATTGTAATTTTACGAGCATTGGCATAATTAATCAGTGTTTGAATATCACTCGTAGTGTAATAGTGA
>CALBMD010000163.1 GCA_937896265.1 uncultured Pseudomonadota bacterium | reverse complement strand
AGCTCTTGCCCCTGGCAACGAGGGGTTTGAATTGGTTTTAATTCAAGAGCAGGCAAAGGCGATCTGGGCCAACGTTGAGGATGTTTCTGAATCAATTATTATTGGCATTATCTTAACTATCATTGTGGTGTTTTTCTTTTTAGGAAGCATGCGCTCTACAGTGATAACAGGAATCGCTTTGCCAAACTCTCTCTTAGGCGCATTTATTTTAATGCTTGTGGCCGGTTTTACTATCAATACCATGACGCTCTTAGCTTTAAGTTTGGCTGTAGGTTTACTGATCGATGATGCTATTGTTGTGCGAGAAAATATTTTTAGACACATTGAAGAAGGAGAATCACCAGTTACTGCCGCTAGTATCGGCACTAGAGAGGTGACCTTAGCTGTTTTGGCAACCACGTTTACTGTTATTGCAGTCTTTGGTCCTGTTGCCTTCTTAGATGGCGTTGTTGGGCAGTTCTTCAAGGAATTTGGTTTAACTATCTGCTTTGCCATGATAATAAGTTTGCTTGATGCCTTAACTATGGCACCTATGCTCTCAGCCTATTTTGCAGGACCTCATCGTAAGTACGAAAAGGGTAAAAAATCTCTAAAAACAAAGATTGTGGATGGCATTTTATACCCGTTTAACCTATTCCAAGATCTTTTGGGAGCGGGATATAACCGTATTCTCCATGTAGTACTGCGTTGGCCAGCTATCACTTTATTAGCAGCATTAGCAATCTTTGTCGGTAGCTTCTTTGTTTTAGTTCATGTCCCAAAGAATTTTATCCCTGTAAATGATGTTGGTGAATTTCAAGTGCGTTTGAGGCTGCCTGCATCGAGTAATTTGGAGCGTACTTCTGAGGTTACGCAAGAAGCTTTTCGAAGAATTTCTCAAAATCCTGAAATAAAATTAACCCTGATGACAATCGGCGGTCGTAATGGTGAAAGTAATGAGAGTGACACCTTTGTTCAATTAGTCCCTTTTAGCGAGAGAAAACGCAGCTCTTCTGAAGTGCAGGATGCTATCAGGCAGCAGCTCAAAGATTTTGATTATGCCAATCCTATGATCCTTGATAGAGGTAGCGTCAACGGTGGACAGCAACCTGTAATTGTCAATATTATGGGTCCAAATGTGGACATCATGCGTAAAACAGCGCATGAGATCTTTGAAAAGATTCGTCATAATCCTAATTTAAGAGATGTTGATATTAATGACCATGATGGCAAACCTGAATATAGGATCCTTTTCGATAAAAGCAAAGTTGAGCGTTTTGGTGTTTCGACATCAGCAGTAGGGCAAGAGTTACGTACGATGATTGAAGGGCAAAAAGCAGCGGTATTTCGTCGCAATGCTTTAGAATACGATATCAGAGTACGTCTGCAAGAAGATCAACGCAATATGAAGGAAAATTTTTCTAAAACTTTCGTCCCTAATCTCAATTATCGTTTAGTCAAATTATCAGAAGTAGCAACTGTACAAGAAAAAGTAGGGGCAGCTACTATCGAGAGATTAAACCGCAACCGCTTTGTTCAGATCACAGCCTCGTTAAATGCGGAAGGGCGCGGTTTAGATGAGTCTTTGAAGCAGATAGCAAATGTTATGAAGAGCGGTGAGGTAAAATTGCCTCCTGGTGTTACTTACACTTTTATTGGACAAGCTGAGAATTTCGAAGAAATGATGACCAATATGTTACTTGCTGCTGCTTTAGCAGTCTTTTTTATCTATCTTGTTCTAGCCAGTCTGTATGAATCTTTTGTGACGCCTTTCTCTATTATGCTCGTGTTACCGCTTGCTATTTGTGGTGCTTTCTATGCTCTTTATCTAACAGGGTCTTCGCTGGATATTTTTTCAATGATTGGGTGCATTATGCTCCTTGGCATTGCAACAAAGAACTCTATTTTGCTCGTTGATCATATTACTCAGTCTCTGCAATCTGGTATGGAGCTCAAAGAAGCTATCTTAGAGTCAGGTAGAATTCGTTTAAGGCCAATTTTTATGACAACTGTAGCTTTGATAGCTGGCATGTTACCTGTGGCTATTGGTTTAACAGAAGTGAGTAAGCATAGAACAAGCATGGGGATTGCAGTAATTGGCGGGTTAGTTTCCTCCACGATTTTGACCCTTTTGGTGGTACCTGCAGCCTATGCGTATCTAAATCGTTTTCGTTCTTTCTTTTTAGGTAAGAAAATATGAAGAAATGGATACTTTTCGTATTTTTCGGCGTTACTTTTTTAGTATCTTACAAATGTCGTGTTTTCTTTTATAAGACAGTCGCTCAAGCTGCAGAATGCGGCGATCATTTTTGTGATTTAAGCGAAGACTCAGGATTTTGTCCAATTGATTGCGCAGATAAAAAAGAGTCCATCGTTGGTTTCTATGCTCAATCGGTACGCTGCCCCAAGGTAAAATTGCATAGACCTATCTCTTTGTTTGAAGCAAGAAATACGGTGATGGAAATTGTTGCTGCTAAGAGGCGCTATCGTGTTTTAGGTCGTATCCATTCTGCCAATAGCTCGATCTGTGGTGATCAGGATGTTATTTTAACAACAGATCTACGGCAGATCGATGGTGTTGAAGATTTTCATGGCGAACAGTCTGTGCTCTTTGCAGCAGGGGTGGATTTCGGTCAGTTAGGAGCCTACCTTCACGGATACAAGAAAATGCTTGTTGGTACACCGGCAACGGGTGTTCAACCTATTTCAATTGCTGGTGCTTTGGCAACAGGGGCTCATGGTTCTAATACGCGGGGACCTGCTAACATTGCAGCATCGGTTCTTGAGTTAGAAATTTTAGGGTCTGATGGCGAGTTTCGTCGTTATAGCAAGCACAATACTAAACCAGAGATATGGAAAGCGCTGCGCAATAACTATGGTCTTCTTGGCTTTGTTTCGCGCGTTAGACTGCGTATAAAAGACGAAGTGCCGATGCTGTATCGTTTCAAACGTGGCTCAATAGAGGATCTTTTGGCGGAAGGGGGCTATGATAAGTTTGTTGCTGATTGTGATTATAGCTTTTTGAACTGGTTTCCTTTTCGAGGATTTGTCTTTCAGCAATGTGTAAGTGAAGCTTCGCCGACAAGTGAGGTAGACGTCAATGCCACTATGGACTATTTTAGTTCCCAGGCATCACCAAGATATGAGAAATTTTTCAAAAGATTCCTAGATGCTGGTAGCCATGATAGCGCTTTCGAATGTGCAGCAGAGTTTGTTCATTCTACAAAAGTTAGTTATTACCAGGCTGTTCGTACAATAAAAGATGGGAAAATTTCATTTCCTAATGAAGCTTTTGGTCTTCCTTACTTGTTGCTCAATCAAGAAATCAAAAATAGCCAGATTGCTCTTGGCCAGATTGATTTCGAGTTCTCTATTCCTAAGCGCTATCTCCGTGAAATCCTTCAAACTATGAAGAAGGAAATTTTTGAACAACAAGGCCGCTGTACTCCTTTGTTTGGTGTGATCATGCGAGCTGATGAAGTTAGTGATAATTCGCTTTTTGATGGTGCTAGTTTACGTGCAGGAGTGGCCCTTGGCGAGAAGATGATTCACTTTGAATTTCCAGTCTATAGCCCAAGCTATACTATGCAAGACCCCGTTAAATATGCTGCTTACCTTGCACCTTTTTATAAGTTTATCTATGGAATCATAGCTAAATACCCTATGATGCGTCTACATCTTGGCAAAAATAGCGATGAACTTATCACAAGTGCTGTCTATCGACAGCTTCTTGCTAATGAATTAGCGATATTGCAGCAAGCTGTGGATAGTTTTGATCCTACTGGGCTTCATGCCAGCAGTTATTTTAGTCGTCTTGGTATTCATTGGCCCAAGCAAGGGATGTGATTTATTAATGAGTCGGCGCTGAAAAAAGCAAAAATCCTGCGTTAACTTCGTCAAAAGCTCTTCGCCGTACCACCATGTACTGTCTCGTCGCTTTTTCCTCGTCGCCTTGTCTTTTTGTTTTTTGAGGGCCACGCAAAAATCGCATATCAAAACTCCCAGTTTCTTCGATTTCTGGGACGATCTCTCTAATGAGAGGACCACTTGCGTCGTAGAGTTTCTTCCTGTTCTTTGGTCTCTACTTTCCTATACTTGGCAAAGGCTTTGCTTTTGACTAAAGCTTCACAATCTGGCCAAGTTGTATGAATGCGAAAGACATCATCAACATAACTAACATACCAGTGAGTCGATAGCGCTACTTTGGGCTTGTTCTTATTTTTAGCTGCTGCTGCCACAGCTTCTATGATGCTTAGATCATGGGGATAGGTATCGCGTCTACCGATATAAAAATTAAGCGTTTCTCCTTTGCCCATACCTGAAGCAATTTGATCTGCACGTTCATTGCCATCAATGCCACTGTGAGCTGGTACATACTTTAAACTTACCCCTCCACCATGAAGCTTGCGCTTGTTGACTAACTGGGATAATTCTTCCCACAGATCACGGTTAGCTACCGGTGATCCTTGGCTTGTTATCCATTGATTGCGTTGCCATTTTGGCAGCCAATTGTTGAGGCCATCAATGACATATTTTGAATCACTGAGAATTAAAAGATGTTCTTTTTGATCTTCGGTTTTTGCCAAAGCTTGGATGACAGCGGTAAGTTCCATTTTATTATTAGTTGTATGCTTATCAAAGCCACCTAATTCGCGGACTTCTCCGTCAGTTAGTAGCAGTACAATACCCCACCCTCCTGGACCTGGGTTACCTTTGCAAGCCCCGTCAGTAAAAGCAACAATTTGAAGCTTTTCTTTTTCCATTCATTCTCCCTAAATTTAGTCACAGCACGAAAAAGGTTTTTGGGGGCTTGGTAGAAGCTTTTTCCTTCTTGCTTGAAAAAAGCAATGTCTTTTAGCTTAGTTAGCCTGATCCAGAGTCACAATTGTCGTCTTGTTAGATTTAAGCATTTTTTCTCTAAGTCCGATACCTTTAAGGTAACCTTTTCCCAAGAGTTGTAGGTCTTATGGCTGAACAAGCCGAAGAACAAAAAAAATTTGCCAAAGGAGAAGTCCTTTTTCAACAAGGAGATCCTGGTGGTGACTTGTTCTTTATACTTGATGGCGAGGTAACTATTTTCACTGATTATCAGGGGAGCGAGGTTATCCTTTCCACAATGACAAAAGGAGAGGTCATCGGCACGATGACTTGTCTTACTAAAGCTAATAGAATGGCTTCTGCACGCGCTTTGACAGACGTGATTGTAAAGTATATTTCTCATGAAAATCTATCAAAAGCCATTAAGGCTATGCCAAAATGGATGAATGTGGTTCTAAAAGATGTTTCCCTGCGTCTTTCGATTATGAATGAAAATTTTTCTCAAGCAAAAGCGCAATTACGAAAAATTGAAGGAGAGCAGCTCAATGCTCTTTATATCGCAGGGCAGATGGCGCGTATTATTGCTGCAGTGGCGCCTGATAAACAAAAATCTTTTGATGATATTCCTGGGCTTTTGCCAGCAGATATCCTTGACTATATCGAACCAATGATGGGCAGATCTCGTTTGGAAATCGAAGAGATTTTCGAGATTTTCCAAAATTGCGGCATTATCGATATGAAAATTGAGAAAGAAAAAAAAAGGAAGTACTTCACGGTAAAAAATGCTCAAGCTCTCCGTGATTTTTCAGAGTTTCTTGAACAAGCCAAAAGGCGTAAAATTAAAAATATTTTAGATGCGAAATTTACCGGTAAAGAAAACCGTGTCATTGTCGGGCTTTTGCGTTATGTCGATGCCAAAGATATGAAAAGAGACAGTTATTGTAAGTTTCCCATCGCTGATTTAGCCGCCAATATGAAAAGAGTTACTGGTCAAGACTTTGAAATAGAAGCTTTAGAGATGGCCGAGAAATTAGAGATGCTTAAATTAGAAGGGAAAGGCAAAGGTGAATTGCCTTCTGTCTCGTTTATACCACAAGAGCTTGGTCATACTTTAGCTCATGTCAAAGCTTATGAGCTGCTTGTTCGCCAAAAACGTATGAAATAAGAGGGGCTAGGCGGTCGTGCGTAATAGATTAACCTTGATGATAGTGATGATGATTTTTTTTTCTAGCTGTAAGCAGTCAAAGATCATTGTTCGAAAAATGCCCAATACTGAAGAATTAAAGAAGCTTTTTGACTATGGTATTCTCTGTCATATTAAAACTAAATATACATCACCTAAATGGGTTTCAGATTTTGCATTAACAGAAGTAGCCAAACCACAGCCTCGTGTTGAGTATCTAGACCAGGATGGTAATACGACATTAAATAAAACTCCAATTCGACGAACTGTTACTGGTGTCTTGGTTGATTATGAAGTGCAAGGGTATCCACTTTATGATGGTATATCAAAGGGAAATCTTGCGATTACAAGGCAGTATGCTCATTTTTTAATAAGAGCTCAGGACGCTGAGGATTTAAAACAATTTAAACACCACTTCTTACCATTTCAGTTGAAAATGGTCTCGGATCTAAAGCCTAACCAATATAGTGATAGCGAGCGTAACTTTATTGCTCAATCAATTCTCCATCAGATTCCAGAGAGTGAGCTTATAGTGGTCCCTGATCATAAAAAGCACACGCAATGTGAAGATACACCGCAAAAATTATGTCTTATTCCTATAATGACTGTGCCTATGACACATTGGGATGTAAAAGCAAAGAAATTCTTACCGATGTGGCAAGTTAAATTTGCAGATGGACGACCTGAATTTATCTACCTTGCTTCGGCAGTGGATCGAGGTAGCCATTTTGAATTTCTTGAGATCACACCTTTATTTCATTCTCTTACAGGTAAAGCGTCCGTTTATGCTAATAACACTACAGAAGAGGTCAAGGAAGTTGAAATTCCCAATATGTCAAATGACTCTCCTTATTTGTGTTCAGACAGTTTTGTTACTAAGACTCCCACTGATTCACCACAGGCTGTTAGCACTAGTCATGAATTTTTCTATGATCCGGGTAGTCAAGAGTTTGGTGAAGTAAATTTGTTTCAGACTTTGATGGAGTTTGAGAGGTGGTTGGTTGATGTTGTTGGCTTTGTTCCTTGGGCTAATACGCCTATTTTAGTTCAAATGTTTAGCGATTTTTCTCCGCAGTATACAAACCCTGATATTGGAGCTAACTCAAGTCTAGATCGGAAG
>CALBMD010000162.1 GCA_937896265.1 uncultured Pseudomonadota bacterium | reverse complement strand
ATTTATGCCCAAAGTTTGCTTGCTAGCTACAAAAACTTGATTGGCAATGACTTGAGTTCTCTAAACGATAAGTTTGTTTCAGATGAGGCGTTCATTGAGCACTACAATCAAGTATTTGAGCGAGAAGTAACAGCTTTGAACAACGGCGAATGCTATTTTCTTTCAGCTATCCAAGACGGAAAGCCTGTAGGTTGGATTACAGTTGATTCAAAGCCATCAAGAGGCCAAGGCGAATTTTATCTAAGAGAAATGGCTGTAGATAATGACTTTAAAAGAAAAGGTATTGGATCTGCATTGCTGCAAGCAATCACTCATCCTGGCAGCCCTCTAACAGATGCTAAGACTCTTCTTGTTATCACCCGTAAAATGAACATTCCTTCAATCAAACTTTTTGAAAAGCTTGGTTATGTGGAGAGTGACTATATGCATCCTGACTACAGCTCAGAAAAGTATCTTAGTTTTGAGAAGAAAGTTAACTAGTCTTGCCGCGAAAGCGCCAAAGACGTGTCCCGAGCCCAAGACGAAGGATCTTCCTCAATTTAGCCTCGAGCTTCCTGGCAGATTATTGCTAGGGTGCTATTTCGTCAGGGCATTTAATCCGCCGTCAGAACTACTTTAAAATATTCCGTTAAAATAGCAGCTTGGGTTTAAAAAACATTAAGACAAAATAAATCTTCTACAGGGGCTTGCAATTTAGTTCATGATTGCTATTTTAGGCCACTCAAGAAAATACTAATTTCAATTTATAGGTGAAAAATGATTTTTAAAAGAATCTGGCATATCTTCTTGCTAAGTTGGTTTTTTGTTCCCACCATAGCATCTGCCTCTCATGATTCTGCTGATGCGCTTATAAAAGCGAAAGCGGAATGGCAGCTGCACTATGTGACTGGTAAGCATAGCTATCTTCTTACTGGGGGTGAGAGCGGATTAGAATTTACCTCACTGATTGATCAAATAATTAGCCTTCGTGTCGACAACCCTGTTTGTGAAGGTGAATCGATAACAAGATTTTTAAAAGCTAACGAGAAATTGTCAGTGAACGTAGCAAAAAACGAGCAAATTTCTATCGATCTAAAAGATTATACTTTAAAGCAATTGCGGAACTTGGCAAACAGCAAGCGTCGCTTTGCATGGTCAACAAGATATCCAGGCGTGAAGATGTTTGAAGCTGACAATTTTTATGAACTGGCTATGGATGATGAAGAAAATCCTTACACAGCAAAACAGGATGAATGTGCGTCTAATACCGTATTAACTAGCTCATATCAAGTGAATGAAAAGATAATAAAAGATCTATATTTTCAAGACGATGAAGACGACCTAGATTTCTTTTGTGGCTTGTTACTTGGTCTCAGTAATGCAAAAGATGATAGTTCTAAGTTCCATTTTATAGAAGACTTCATCAACAGACCACAATCAAAGGTTACTTTCTTGACTGGAAATAACTTAGTTGGAGTACTAAGCTACTTTCCAGACTCTTTCAAGGGGAAGGTTATTAAATTAATTCCGCGTGAATTACACTATAAATTGACTACAGGTGATTAAACCGCTTAGTGTTTAAGCGAGAAAATAATGGTGCACTTACAATGGACTGGCCAGAGAGTTTGATATTCGCCAACACAACTATTTACCAGCATCTTGCTTGGAGCCTAACCAATTTTAGAAGAGAAGATGAAAGCTCTGAATATGATGCTTGTCGTTTTGTTCTAGACGGCAAGCGAATTGTTTTTAGAGCATCGAAAATAACACCAAAGAAGGTTGGTCAGTTTGTGACTTTATGGCAGCGCCCAGAGCACATAACAAGCAAGAATAAGAAACCACTTCCTACTGCTCTTTCCGTTCATGATAATTTTGATCTTGTCATTGTGAGTACTTTGGAAGGAAAGCATGCAGGGCAATTTATCTTCGATAAAGATATACTAGGTAAAAAAGGGATTTTATCTGATACACAAAGAAGAGGAAAAACAGCATTTCGCGTTTATCCCCCCTGGGCAATACCAACCGCCAAAGATGCAATAAAAACTCAAAAATGGCAACTTGACTATTTTTTTGCGGCTAAGGACAGCTCAGATATAAGTTGAAAACGACCTGCTTCAATACTATATTCCCATAAAACACGATAAAGCAATTTTAGACAAAGGGCGCATAACTACATGATGCGTGAAAAAATCAAAGTAATTTGGATCCGTACTGGTAGGCTCATCAGGCACCCGATTTAAATTGGTTTGTTTTTTATTGCAGCTTCTGAGATCATGGGGCTGCTTTAAATCCCTTAGTCTTATTTATTCTAGAGAATACCAAGCCAAATAAAACCATCCAAAATTGTTTCCTCCCATGCTCCTGGACCATCGCTAGGCCCTTTTAATAAGCGGCGAAACTGTTGCAGTGGGTAGAGATTAAGGTTGATATCAGATAATGTTGTGATGACAGCTCCATGAGTATGCTCGTTATCAAACTGTACAATCGTACCACTTGGTGTAACGATATTAACAAAGCGAGAATACAAGCAACTGCCTCAGCCGTTTTTCTGCATTATCTGTGCCCCAAGACTGCCAAAACCCTTGACCACTAACTTCTTCAAGGCAACAAGCTTTTAATAAGATATCTCCTTTCATTGATTAACCTCATCTGCGAGTTTCCTCCCCAACCCTCCTCCTTGCTGGAATTAAGATCGGTAGGCTGCAATGAAGAGAAAAATGCGTCATTTTTCCAAATACTGGCAACTCTCTTCGCAGTGGGGTCTTAAGATGCTCAGATGCTTGCCACCTGAAGCTGCCCACCGCCTAACGATTCATTTACTCAAAAAAGGCTTTGGCCCCTTAGCTCTATCTTCTCCTTCTAGGTTGAAAAGCAAAGTTCGCCTGCTTCACTGCCCTAACCCTATTGGTACCGCTGCTGGCTTTGACAAACACGCTGAGGTAATTTCTCCACTTAGCGATATGGGTTGTGACCGAATCCGCTTGGATGCCTCCCTCGTGCAGCTTTACTCAGCTTTGGTACAAGGACCACTTCTCTTGTTTCAAATGAAACAGGATCTCTGCTATTGACTAGAGATGGTTTTTCATCCATTGCCGATGTTGTTGGCGCATTTGAAGGATAGATCATGAATCATAGTGCTAGTTGGGGCCTACATTGGTTTCGTCGCGATTTACGCTTTGCTGGTAATACAGCGCTGCTAGCAAACTTAGAAAGGCATCAAGGTCGAGTGCTAGGCATTTTCTTTTTTGATAGCAATTTTCTATCACGACCTGATTTTTCCAAGCGACGCTTTGCTTTTTTTCTTGAGACACTTAAGGCGCTGCGCCAGGAAC
>CALBMD010000161.1 GCA_937896265.1 uncultured Pseudomonadota bacterium | reverse complement strand
TGGAGTAAAAAAAGTTTGACACGCTATTCCTATGATGATAACAAGATCGACCAAGTTTAAGAAAAATAGGGATAGCAACTAATGAAGATAATCCACTGTCTTGCTTTGTTACTGATGTTGATCTCCAATTTTGCCGAGGCCAATGATAACCCCTTCCAAAGGGCTGTGATCGATATGCGTGCTAGCGCCTTAAATGACGATGATAATGAAGAAGAAGATACTGAAAATGAAGACACTGTTGAGGGAGCCAAAGTTTCGGCCCCAACTTGATTTTCAGCATATACCTACCTACTACTTAAGCTCACAACCTCACCCCTTATAGGGATTTAAATCAAGTTTCCACTCCTGATAAACAAATGTTGCTATCTGGCAGCTAATAGAGAAAAATGAGTTTGAGTTTAATCGATATGAGGGTCCTATGTTCAAAAGACTGATGCCCCGAGAGGAGAAATTTTTCGTCCACTTTCGGCAATCCGCCGACCTTATCTTAGAGGGGGCCAAATTATTCCAGAAAATGCTTGGAGATCTCACGCAGGCTGAACTATATGCCAGACAGATCCAGGATATCGAGAACCAGGCTGACCAAGTTACCCACCACATTATTGAATTATTACATAAAACGTTTATTACCCCCTTAGATCGAGAAGAAATCCATCAGCTGATTTCGCGACTAGATGATATCATCGACTTCATTGAAGATGCTTCTAACCGTATTTTTCTATATAGAATTCAGACGATATCACCTGAAGCACAAGCTATAGCACAACTATGTGTTGATTGCTGCGAGCATATCCGAGAGATCATGACTAGACTCGAAGACTATACGGATTCGCGCCCAATCTTAGAAAAATGCGTGGAAATTAACCGCTTAGAAAATGACGCTGATGCACTATTACGGTTGTCATTAGCAAATCTTTTTGATAATGAACCGGATCTACGCACACTGTTAAAGCTGAAAGAGATCTATGAGTTAATGGAAATCGTAACAGATCGCTGTGAGGATGTTTCTAATATTGTTGAAGGGATAGTACTCGAACATTCTTGAGTTAAGGTGAGTATGGATTTAGCAACAGCCGCCATCATTATTATCGTTTGTGTAGCTCTTCTCTTTGATTTCATGAACGGCTTTCACGATGCGGCAAATTCCATCGCTACTATTGTTTCAACACGAGTCCTTAGCCCGCAGAAAGCCGTAATCGGAGCAGCTTTCTTTAATTTTGTTTCTTTTAGTGTATTTGGTCTTCATGTCGCTAATACCCTCGGCAAGGGGGTTATTGACCCCAATATTATCGATCCTTTGGTCATCTTTGCTGCACTTATGGGAGCCATTATTTGGAATATAATCACATGGTATTTTGGTATCCCCTCATCCTCATCGCACGCCCTCATTGGGGGATTAATGGGTGCTGCTTTATGTAAAGGCGGGGTTGGTGCTTGGCAAATTTGGGGCATCGGCAAGATTGGCGCATCGATTGTATTATCTCCCCTTATCGGATTTTGTATTGCTTTTGTATTGATGTATTGCATTTCATTATTCTTTTTTCGATCTACACCGCAACGAGTAGAGCATGTTGGCCGAAGGATGCAGCTGATCTCTGCATCACTCTATAGCCTAGGCCACGGTGGTAATGATGCGCAAAAAACAATGGGGATCATTGCTATCTTGCTATTTTCAACTGGCAATTTAGGACCTGAATTTTACGTACCAACTTGGGTAGTTGTCACTTGTCAGCTAGCTATGGGCCTTGGCACACTGTTTGGAGGCTGGCGCATAGTCCGCACCATGGGTATGAAGATTGCCAAACTTAGACCTATCGGGGGCTTTTGTGCAGAAACTGGTGGCGCCTTGGTGTTGTTTTTAGCCACATCGCTAGGCATACCTGTTTCAACAACCCATACCATTACAGGCGCTATTATTGGCGTTGGCGCAGTGAATAAATTATCTGCTGTACGCTGGGGGGTTGCTCAACGTATTGTTTGGGCCTGGGTGTTGACAATTCCCTGCTCATTAGCTGTTTCTGCTGGCGTTTGGTCACTCACTCGGCTAGTAATTTCAGTCTTTCTTTAAGGCAAAAAAAGGGCCCGCTCAGCTTCATTAGGCAAGCGGCAAGAGTCGCGTTTACCAAACCAATGGTAGCGATGGCGAGCAACAAAATCGTAGGCCCAATCAGCTATAAACTGAGGAATAGCAAGTAGCAGATGCCCAATCAAAGCATGATAACCGCCAAGCAAGACAAGCATGCGACCCACTGCTCGGCTCTTAGTTACAATCTTATCTTGATATAACAAAACTATAGTTGTAACCCGCAACTCAGCGGAACTTAACTTCTTTGCTGCTGTGTCCCCTTGCAGCGAAGCATAGTGCAGAAGCTTTCTTTTATCGTGATGTATAAAGTAGTCGACCGTAGAATTGCAAAGATTGCATACACCATCGAAAAAAACTACGATATTCGAGGCCATATAATTCCTTGCCAGCGACTAATTCTAGTGACCTGTTGGTCGCTGCGTATTAGATTTCAACTGTTCTTTAAGCTTCTTCTGCTGCAGCGCACGCCTCTCTCGCTCTTTTTCTCGTTTTTCTCGCTTAGCTTTCTCTGCTACTGTTTCAAATGATTTCGTCGTTGCTTTCTCCGGCTGCTTTCTATCCGCTTCCCGAAGTCTCTCTCGCTCCTCTGCTGCTTCCTTCTGGCGCTGTGCTGCTTGTTGTTTTTCTTGTTGTTGCTTGAGCAACGCCTGGCCTTTCTGTTGTTTAAGAATCATTTCCAGATCTTTGAAAATTTTATCATCCCAAGAAGCTTCCTTCCAACGTGCATCAGAAAGCTTTTCAAATTTACTAGCCCGATCTTCTGAGGAAGCTTTATCTTGATTTTCCCAATTCATAGTCATTTCAGTAGCGTATGTTTTTCCATTAAATTCCC
>CALBMD010000160.1 GCA_937896265.1 uncultured Pseudomonadota bacterium | reverse complement strand
GAAAAGGTTTTCTCAGCGACAGGTTTTTCTAACAATCCCGCAGCAAAATCTTCGTCGCACAAGCGAAAATCACTAGCTGAAAGAACATTAGACATGACAAGTATAGGGCGATAACGGTATTTTGTGTGTGCTCGCATTCGGTTGTATAAAGCAAGGCCTGATACCTTATCAATTTCCCATGATAAGATAACAACCTCATAGTCGTATTGCTTTATCTTCTGCCAAGCTTCTTGCCCGTCTACTGCTATATCAGTCTGGAGTACACACTTATTAATCAAATAGCGACTAAGCAGGCGAATATTGACATCTTCTCCTTCAATGAGAAGAGCTCGCCGAAAAGGGAAAACCTCGCCAGGTATTTGTGAAGCAGCGATTTTTTCCTCAGGGTTTACAGCTTGTAGCATGAGCAAGTCTTTAAGTTGAGCTGGTGGTACAAGGAGCATTTCACCAAACTTGCGACGGTGCTGTTTGAGATTCTCAATCCGTTGGTTAATATCTTTTTTGATTGCTTCAATATCTACTTCACCTGAAGGTAGGCTTGGTAGGGCAAAGCTCACTTGCTTAAGAATCACTTTGCGTAACATTTGGTCAAGATTGGCTTTTGAAAAAGGCTTTGTTATGAAGTTAAGTTCAGCATAGCCTCTACTTGCTTTTTGTGTTTCGTAGCTACCAATAGCTACCATGATGGCATACGGGGGGAGTAAAGGACGCATTGTTGCAAACCCAGCGTCATCAAAGTCGAGGAAAATAATCATCTCATCATCTTCAGTGATTTTGATATCGCGTTCGGTTCGACGCTCGCAACTTTGCACTGAATAAGCTTTTAAAGCTCTCTCAAGTACTTCATAAGAGAGGGTATCGGTGGTGTAGATGATGGCTTTCATCCGTATTTAACCTTCTCGAGAAGATGCTAAGCGCAAAGCATCTAAAATTTTTTTATTGATAGTTGTTCTATCTTCACGGACTAGCACCAAAGTATCAGGAAAGAAGATATAAGTACCTAACCAGTGGTCTTCCATAGGGAGCTCGATGCCTCGTCGGCAAAGGATGCTGAACATAGTCCCATCATAGCGGGTTAGTGTGAGGTTGAAGTATTTAGATTCGGATTTTTGACTTAGGAGGTTTTTGACTGTTGCACGACAATCTTTATGATCGATTTGGTGGTGGTTAACCATGCAATTTTTGCAGGCCCAAATTTCCCAGAGTAGGCAAAAAATATTCCCTACTTCCTTTTTACCACAGTGATAACAACCATCAAGGGTGCGAAGGCTTTTCCGATTCTCTGAGCTATCTTTTCGGGAGCTTATAGTAGTCAAAAGTTTGCTCATGGTTTTAGAGGTATGCCTTTAGAGTACCACAGTCAGAGAAGGCAGTTCAAAGTTAAAAGCAAAAGATTAGAGCTGCGCAAAGCTATTTCGTATTACTCCAACGCTTTGATATCTATAGATTTTAAATTAAAAATAATATTTTATTTAAAATCTCCGACTCTTTATTTTGCTGAGAACTAAAGAGTTCCAGATAAATAATTAGAGGAGGTCATATGAAACGAAGTTTTATTGTTGGGATTATTTTACAGGTAAGTACTTTAGCCTTACCAGGAAAACTCATTGCTCAGGAGGAGGATGCTTATTTCGAATTCGCGCAAGCAGAAAATAAAAAACCTCAGCCACATGATTTATACAAAGATGTTACTGCTGATGAGACTAGTTATGATATCAGTGATGATGCAATTGATTTTGAAATCTCGTTAAAAACGCCTCTGCCAGCAAAGGCAGGTCCTTTTAAATATTGGTTTCAATACGATTATCCTGGCGAAGATTATCTATGGCTACAACGATTTAATTATAATCGTGGTGGCGAATATCGTTACTGGCAGGTTTACTCTGGTGCGCCACGTTTTGACCGCTATGTTCAATGTGAAGTTATTGATAGCATAAATATAAGCTGCCACTATGCACTAAAAGCTAGCGAGAAAGCTAAAATAGACGAAATGGCTATTTACCTCTATAAGCACCCTTTGATGAAGAAGTAATATTGGGTCAAGCTGCTCCCCTGCCAGGGGCCAGCTTGCCTCTTCCAAGAGGGTCTTTTCTGGGGAGCCATCTGCGTGAGAGGTTTGTTTTCCAAGACTCTTGCTTTCAATTTGTCAATAAAATTAAGCTGAGGTAGCCCTGGGGCAGCCAGGCTTTCGCATTTAAATTGTCTTGACAACTAGAAAGCAACGCAAGGTTTGGAAAAACCACGCGATTGGTTTCCAAAAAAAGCCTTCTTGGGAGAAACCAGCTGCGCAGTTTTCTCCCAAACTCGAATTTAAATGTGGGCCTTGGTTGCCCTACAAAATTTCCCCTAAAATTTTAGTCTAATGTATAATATACCCAATGATACAGAAAGCTACTTCATTGATTGCAATTAGCATGCTTGGTGCTGTTGCTTTTAGTTGCATACAAAAATCATCAAATTCCGATACCAAGCATTCAAACATACCAATTGCTACACCGACTCCTACACCTTTTACTGGACTAGATGACTTTGGTGATCTAGATAAACAGCATCTAGATTTTGATGTTGAGTTCGATAAATTTCTAGAGGTTGTCCAGGCCTTTCAATCGGCACCTATTCATACAACTTCCGATGTTGAAAAAGTAATCGCTAGTATGGCTGAAATTTTTGCTTCTGTTCCTAAAGAAGAGCTTAAGTCTCTTATCTTAGAGAAGAAGTTATCGTTTTTTAATAATATGGATAAGCATATTTCCTCTTGGGAAAGCCAAGCTTGGGCGCTTATGGCAAAAACATCTTTGCTGGTTGAAGCAACTGATAAGGATAATATCCCTACTCGATCAGATGTAGAACGCTTAGCCAAGGAAGATCATGGTTCTACAGGTAGTAGGGCTACTACAGGTAGTGATAGCGGTACAGGGTATGTGACAGAGACAACAGCTACAGGTGGAGCAGGCACTTCAGGCACGGTGTCATATAATGCAGGCAGTACTGGTGGCACTGGTGGTGATAGCTTGCAGACTGACCCCAAGATGATGGCTGGTGTTATTGCTTTGCTTGTTTTTGGTGGTCTAGGTATTACAGCTCATACCTACGAAAGAAGTAACATTAAGAATCTTGTGGAGCACTATAAAACAAGGCCATTGGGAGCCTTTTTCTTTGATGGCGCTGTCTTTGGTAAATTTGCCTTTGTCATCTATGAAGGAATGATGGCTCTTAATGCACTAAATACCGGGGATACCGAGAAGGCCGCAGAAAATCTCCAAGGAGGTCTTTATTTTGCAGCTGCTATGGGTGCTATCATTTCTATGTATTTTGCTCTAGAGCTTGCAGCTAATCAGATTGGTGAGCCGGTGATGAAGAACTTCACTGTGGGCTACAAACCTGAGATTTGGTACAGATTTCATCTCCAAGATGCCGTATGGAATAAACAGCGCAACTGGGCACCACGCACAAAAAAATCTCTCTTTCTCCAGAGGGATAACAATGGCTTCCTGACCGGGTTTATGGATGAAAATAAGAAGGTTTTGACAGATGATGACATAAAGCAAATAGCATACACACGACTTGCTAGCGCTAGACGGGCAGGGCTTCTTTCTATCCTAGGGGCTGCTGGTGCAGGAAGTGCAATATATTTAACAACAAACTCATCTCATCTCACTAATGAACCCCCAACAGCAATTCAAGTTTTTATGGGAAAAGTGGCCCGATTTTATGAGATCTGTCGTCTTCTCAGCGAGCGTGGCGTACTTGTCATGAACTAGTTGCTGCGGCTGTTTCATAAAATCCTTTCTAAGTACTAACAACTAAGTTGACAAGATAATTATGCAGCGCTAGGGTCGAATCTTCAAAATAAGAAGGAGTTGTGACTTATGATGCGAATCTGCTTTTCTGCTAGTCTTTGCCTATTACTTGTAGCGAGTGCTTTAGATACCCCCTCAATCTATGCTAAATCACCAGGCGTTAAAGAGAAGGTACATAAACAAGACAGAAATAATGCACGTAAAACAAAACAATTTCATCAAATGGCATATGAGAGAGAAGAGCCTGCTGAAGAACCTGAGTTGCAACCTCTTCAGAATCCTCAACAACCACAACCTATAGCCGCTGGTTTTTTCCAAGTAGCAGCTATAGTAGCTGCGGAAATGGGAATGAGGTGGGTGTTTGCTCCTATATCTAGACCCTTAACATATTATTAATAAATAACCCTACCGCCTGAAATTTGGTCTGCCAAACAGACGCGCTGCTCAGCACGGCGATAAAGCTCCTCTAATGCCTGAGCTGCCGTATACGTTGGGTGATCAAGAAAAATACGTGCTAGTTTCCCTGTTACAAACGGAGCTGCCATCGATGTTCCAGAGAAGTGAATAGAACCGCCGCCAGCGCGAGCATTTAAAATACTTTCCCCTGGCGCACCGATTGTTACCCTATGTCTACCATAATTAGAGCTATTAGCTAATTCGTCTTGTTTGCTAATATTTGCTACAAAAATAGTATTAGGCAGCTTACTAGAGGCTAAAAGATTTTCATCAAGGTTTTTATCCAAGTCAATGCTGTCGTTGCCTGCTGCAAAAACAAATAAGGTCTCTGGACAGCTTAGAGCGATACTTTGGATTAAAATAGCATTTTGTTTAAGATGACTTACTAATAATTCATCCAGCTCTTTCTTATGGGAATATCTTGTGCGGAAATTTGCTATCTCTCTCAGTTTCTTGCTAAGAGATTTAGGTACGCTAATAGAAAGATTAACCACGCGAATATTTTCGTTATAGATAAAGCCTATAAGAGCCTTAACTACTTTTTCTTGCTGTGAGATCCAGCTAGCAAGAATTTTTTTCACTCCCTCAATATCAAGATGATGTCCATCCGATACACGCCCCCCAATCAACGGAAATGATAAAAGATGTAGGCCTTTTTGACCTACGCTTTGAGCAATGATACCAGATACGTGGGTGCCATGAGTATAATTGCCAAGGAGATTTTCGTTAAATTTACTGAATGGGTTTGTTAGCTTAAAGAGTAATCTAAGAGCAGCACCAATGGCTTCCATAGGGTCGTCGTTTTTACATGTTTTATCGAGGAGATCTAAATAATGAGGGGTTTTCTTAGGCAAGGCTGAAACGATGTTACTGTAAGCCTCATCATTAATCTGCAACATAGACATGAATTGTCCATCTATTTGAGGCATAGAATATCTGGTCATTGCCTCAGTATCGTATACATCCTTGAGATACACGTGATGCCGATTAACTGGTGTGTCGAGAACTAGCACTTTAACATCTCCAAAGACAAACCAGCTTGATAGCACTAGACATAGCCAAATACTTTGTTTACTAAAGGACATGCTCCCTCCTGAGTTTATATCTGCCGCTTATCTCTTGTTTGTATTCTCTATTGGTAAGATGAATTCTTTTTATCTGGAAGAGCAATTGAAATTCTTGCTTTGCTTGTTTCTTTAGCCAAAAGTAGGTTTGC
>CALBMD010000159.1 GCA_937896265.1 uncultured Pseudomonadota bacterium | reverse complement strand
TCCTGCTTTGGACCTGCTCCAAAGCCATCTAATGATAATGAAAAGGCACTTACTTTCACCATTCCCATAGAATCACCCCATTTTAATCAATAATAAATATTCTACCAAAATTTTCTTGATAAATTGAAAGCAAGGAGAAGCTTGGGGAAACAAGCTGCGCAGTTTTCTCCCAAACCATCTTTCCGTGTTGTAGTTCAAATTTAGATGCGGTAGCCCTGTTACTTTATGTTATTTTAGAGAGAAATCACCGTTGGAGAAACCAGATGTATCGAAGGCACTTACTTGTCTTTTCTCTTATCATCTTGCTAGTAGCGTGTTCCAATGAAACAAGAACGTCTAGTCGCGATGCTAAAACAAGGGGGGGAGTTGGGTCAACAAGCGATGATCTAGGCACAGGTAGCGGCACATCAGGCAGCGATGGAGGAACAGGGACTGGTGACTCTTTACTGACCGGTGCAAGCACTGGAGATTTAGAAACAAGTAGCGGGGATGGAGGCTCAAGCAATGGAAATGGAGCTTCAGGATCTACTGGAACTGGTGGCTCAACCTGCACATCTTCCACAACAACTGGAACTGGAAGCTCAGGATCTGGCTCTGGTACCAGTAGTGTGGAAGATGAAGATCCTTGCTCCCTTGCTACAAGTTCAAGCAGCGGATCAGGGTCAGGAACAGGAACAGGAACGGGCTCTAGCACAGGCTCCTCAACGACTACTTTACAAGACGGTGCTGATTGCATCCCAGCTCTCTCCTGTAATGACTGTCGAAATCCTTCAACAGCTTGGTTTCATGATAGTGGTATCGTACCCGTACCTACAGCTAAATGCGGGACACAGCCTCGTTGGCCCACTGGTCATAAATGCTTAGCTGGTAGCAGCTGTAATGTATGCTCAAACGGCAGCTCTTTTGATATTTCGCAATTCTGTAATGTTTGTACTTAGTTTTTATAAGGATGACGCTGCAGGAAAATGAGAGGTGGGTCGAAATAAAATTTCACAGAAAGATCCTCTTGCAGGGTTAATTATATTTCAACCTCGGTTGAAAATTTTTTTCTCTATTTTTATCCATCTTCGAGCTACTTTTCCCCCGGGTCATATAAAGTTAAGTAAGGGGATGAGATAGACATGAAACTTTTTTTAAACAGACAAACCAAATGGTCAGCTGCGCTTTCGTTAACTCTAGTATTAGCAGCCTCGCCCACTCTAGCTCGTATAAAATACAACGAGCCATCCTCTACAATAAAAACAGACGCTTATACTGCAGCAGGTCTTAACTTTGCTGCCCCCGATGCAAATGAACGCAGTGTCTATAATATTGCTTTTCGGGCATATCCTAAATGGATGGATGAGATGGAAATTCCAGAAAACAAGCGTCGCTTTGTTTTCTTTGGGCTCGACCCCATACTTGCTGAAGCACTGGCCGAGCCTGTCACAGCAGCAAATATTGAAACTGCTCGTCAGTTTTTCCAAGCTCATGGGTTTCATTCCAATATTGAACTTTGGGAAAGGGTTGTAAAAGAACATCAAGGCCGCATTCCAGTTACAATCCGCGCTCTTCAAGACGGAGCTGTTTTTTTCAAAGGAGAGCCTGTCATTCAAGTTGAAGCAGCTGATGGCTTTGGCGAGCTGGCCGCATGGCTAGAATGCCAACTGCTGCAGATTTCGGCTGCTATCGAAACAGCAACAGCTGCTCGTTTCTGGCTGGAATACAACACTGAGTTAATTCAAAGAACAGCCAAACCAGAAGAGCTAGCAAACCCAGTAACCATTCAAACCAAAGCAAGAATGCAGCTTGCTGACTTCAGTTACCGTAGCCGTAGAAATACCCAAGAAGCAACTCAATTAGGCCTAGCTTTCTTAACTAGCCACATGGTTTCTTCAACATTGACTGCTGTGGAGCTTGCTCATTCATTATCCCCATCTAAGACAGCCACCGCAAAACCAGCTATGTACTCCCTGGCTCACCGCATTGTGATGGGCTATAAAGAAGAGGGGCAATCTTACCGCTCTCTCAGAGATTTCCTAGTTTCTAAAAATGTACCCGCAGGGTCCTTCGTCAGTGATACCTATGATCACGCACGTGCTATCAAAGATTATCTAGCACCTATGGCTCTAGAAAGAACTGACTTCACTATTTATGCGCGCCCAGACTCAGGTGACGCCCTTGAAGCTATTATGGTTGTGCTAAATGAAGCTGTTAGAACAAATAATTATGAAGAAATAACCTCTCACGACGGTAAGAAATATAAGCGAATGAAAACACTTCGTGTTATCCAAGCTGATGGCATGAGTTTTAAGAAGATTCGTGAGATTAACGAAAAGCTACTTGCTGCCGGATTTAGCCCCACAGATTGTGTTGTTTACGGCATGGGAGGACACCTTGCTGATATGATTTCTCGTTCTAATACTTCAGCTGCAATGAAACTCGCAGCTGTAGGCAACAATGGGCGCCATGTTATGAAAATGGCTCCAGGAAAAAATTCAATTCCTGGTATTACCAAGATTGTTCGCGAGCAAGGCACGCCATCAGTTCGTTATCTTGATGAAGCAGGCTCTGACGAATTAGTTCTTTGGTATGATGGTACCCATGGTTTGCATCAGCAATCTGATTTTGGTCATGTGCAAAAGAAAGTGCTAGGGGATTTCTTTGCCACACCAAAACCAAGTGAACTTTTATCGGATGCTGTCAAAGCTTCTGCTGACGAACTTATCTCCATATATAAGCTATAGGCAAATTAAGGACACAGTCCTAACAGATCCCTTGCGGAGACAGCGCGTGACCCTCGGATAACCTTCTCATCCTTCCCTATTTCGTCTTCCTATTGTTTCTTCTATAAAGATACGATACATTACGCCGCCCCTTTTTTTCATCTCGCTAAGGAAGATCAAGCGCATGCCAGGAAAACAGATTATCGTTTATTTACTCAAAGCTATTTTTGTACTACAAGCAATTTTGACCCCGTTGCAGTCTATGGCTGCAATCAACTTTGCATTTGACACTGAAGATGAAATAGAAATCACAATTCCCTCCTTATCAACAGAGGTTATGGATCCTATAAAGGCCATATCAGTTGCATCTCAGGTAACAGAGATAAAAACCCAATTTATGGGAATTGGACAAAAACTGAGTGAAGGTTTTCATATATTAACGATAAATCCTAATCTATCTAAGAAAGAATGGAAGATTAACTTCCTAATAATGCCTAAAGAAAATGGCAAGTTTGTTTTTGGCAAAGCAGCTGATATCTCTATATCACTCTACAAAGCAACAGGACTCTTAGAACAGTATATAATCTTAGCCAATCAAAAATGTGGAGATGTTTTTTTCTTTGAGGAAATATGGGCAACGATAGCAAATATGTTTATTAAGCAGGATTTTAGCAAGAAAAGATCTATATTTTCACCCCTTCCCTTGCCTGCTGGGTTGTCTGACAATGAAGAACAGACCCAAGAAAAAGATGTTGCAACGTTATTCAACAATGCACTAATCAAGTATAGTCATTATCGCGATTTTATTTTTATAATCGCAAATCTAAGTTCCTTTAATACTAATTTTCAAACCAAGCTAAAAGATTTTATATCGAAATGTCCAGAAAAAAAGAATGATCTTATGAAAATCAAGACAAGTGATGATAAAGAAGTTGCTTTAGCAGTAGAAACGATCTTAGCATTCCTTGAAAAGGATACAAATTAAAAGCAGTTTTGGGAGAAAACTTCGTAGACACTCCCCCAAAAGATTTCTTATTTAAAATCTTTGGTTAAAACTGCCCAAGCAGGTGCCTTAGGCTGGCGTTTTTCATCATAGTGACGAGCAAAAAGTTTGTACTTCTCTTCATGACGAATAGCAATCTTCTTTGCAGTAAAATCAATCGTTGCTGCGCATTCATAATTATCTTTTATTGATGTTGAGTAATGAAGATAGATTTTATCCGCATACTGAAAATGTGTTGGTATCCGATCAATAAATAGACCTAACTTATCTTTCATGTCTTCTGGTGTAACCTGAACAATCTTTTGCTCTTCTTCTCGTTGGTGCAATGCCTGCATCCTGACTTCTTCATCAGCTGCACAAAGAATAAGCTCAATGCGATAACCGGTCTCTTTCAATTTAGCAAGCATAGGGCCGACAGAACCTGCGTTGCTTAAAGTCGTACCAAGAGCAATGCCTGTGTTGCTTTGAAAAGCCTCTTCTAACAAAGTATTTGAAATATAGTTCGACCCCGCCCGCCATTTTTCATAGGCAGCTTTTTTAGCAGCTACCATTGTATGAAACTT
>CALBMD010000158.1 GCA_937896265.1 uncultured Pseudomonadota bacterium | reverse complement strand
CACATCCCTGACATGTTTAACAACCAGTTAAACACTTGTTTTTCACCGATAAAGGTGGTCAAGAAGCACAGAGCAGCAACGGCAGTGGTTGCATAGAGTGCATTCATGGGTACGCCACGGGCATCAAGTTTTGAGAACCATTTAGGCGCTCGCCCTTCTTTTGCCATATCGAACAGCATACGTGTAGATGAGTACATCCCAGAGTTACCTGCAGATAAAATCGCACTGAGAATAACCGCATTCATCAAGCTTGCAGCAAAGGCAAAGCCTGCTTTTTCATACAGCAAGGTAAATGGCGAGAGTGCAATATCTTCACTTTGTGCGGCTTTTAACAGAAGCGGATCATCATAGCTGACCAATGTACCAATGATAAAAATACACAAGATATAGAACAGTAAAATACGCCAAAAGATTTTTAACGCTTACTCAAAGCACACAACCAGAAAATCAAGCATGGAAAGTTACTAATGCCAAATTTGGCTCTATCCCTAAATACTATGTCGAATGCTTAAATGATCACGCTATCAGCTTAGCCTTCCAACGCTTCATGCAACATACCTGGCCATTACAAAAGATTTATTCGTTAAAGACAGGGCATGCGCCTTTTTTCACAGCAACTAATGATATAGCCAATATCATTAAGGAAGTTGCCTTACACCATCACCACACCCATCATGAGAAAATGGCTGCGGCCTAATTCTTTTGGGAGAACCATCTTGATGGCTCTCCCAAACCTCTTCTTATCATTGAAAAAGCACATTAAAAGGCCTGACGCTGCAGTGCCTGCAAGCGCTGACCGCGACCAATAGCTAAATCCAAGAGTCTGCTAATAAGCTTTGCATAGGGGACTCCAGAATGCATCATCATTTTGGGATACATACTAATAGAAGTAAAGCCTGGGATGGTGTTAATCTCATTGAAATAAAGCTCTTGTGTGTCTCGATCAAGGAAAAGATCAACCCTAGCAAAACCCGCACAGTCTAATGCGCGAAAAGCAACCAAAGCCATTTCCTGACATTGAGCAATGAGAAGTGCATCCAGTGATGCCGGCAGTTGTAGACTAGCACCCTGAGGATCAAGGTACTTTGCTTCATATGAATAAAATTCATGGTTAGGGATAATCTCTCCTGGCAAGCTCACTAAAGCTGGCTCCCCGGGGACCACGTGCTCAAGTACAGCCATTTCAATTTCTCTGGCGGCTATACCTTTTTCAATCAGAACCTTCTGATCATAACGAAAGGCATCTTCAATCGCATGCGGCAAATCTAAGGCATCTTTGACTTTATGCACGCCAACGCTTGAGCCCATATTGGCAGGCTTAACAAAAACAGGCAGCCCCCACTGCAAAGCCTCTTTGATTTTTGCATCCTGAGAATGCAACCACTCGTGTTGACGAACACAAAGATAAGGGAGAACTGGTAAATTGGCTGCTTTAGCTAAGCGCTTCGTGAAATCTTTATCCATCGATAAAGCTGATGCTAAAATCCCTGAACCAACATAAGGCACCTGCAAAACCTCAAGCAGACCCTGCATAGCCCCATCTTCACATAAAGGACCATGCATCACTGGAAAAGCAACATCGATTGTTGCTATGACCTTGCCAGTAGCAAGCTCAACAAGCTCATGACCTGATAAAGCCACCTCTTGCCCGTTTTGTATAATGCTAAGCACTTCTGTCGTAGCATTAACTTGCCCCACATCTTGTAGCAGCCATTGACCTTTGAGAGAAATGCCCACCAAGACTGGCTCAAAACGGCTCCGATCAAGGTGCCTAAGCACCGAGCAAGCAGAGCGCAAAGAAACTTCATGCTCCCCAGACTGCCCACCATAGAGAATGAGAACCTTGAGCGTTAACGTCATTGACCCCACCTTTAGACTGAGAAGTGAAATTTTTTGAAGTTACCAATAAATCCAGAGGATCCGAAGTTCTGCTGGGTGCAAGGCGCGAGAAGAAGCGAAACCACGTGTACATGTTGGTACATAAGGATTTCGCGACGACAAAGCGCGCGCAAGGGACTAGCTTCGCGTCGTAGCACACAACTAGAAATTCAGATCGGGATTTAGATACACTTTTCTTGAATCTAACACAGGGTAAGAAATTGTGGCAACATAATCATGAAGAGCGGTTTATTGCTATTTTCGTTTTTATGGGTTAGCTTAGCCCCTTCAAGAATTCACTATATATTCGAGGTTTGTTATGTCTACCATCAAGTGGACGCTTATTTTTATTCTATTTTTAAGCATAAAAACAGTATCGGCTATTGCTTCTGAGATCGATCAAGAGGCAGTTTCTGCAGAAGAAGAAAAAAAGATCTTTCCTATTAGAATCAAAGAGATAAAAAAATCTTGCTATGAAATGCTAAGAGCCATAGATGAAGCCGAGAATGAATATAATCCAAGTAATTTAGAAATATGCTACTTCGATGATGATGTTAAAAAAGTTTCTGAAACAACAGAACAAGTAAAAGCACGAAAAGAAAGCGCTCTAGCGCTAGAACGGCAAATTCAAAAAGGTGAGCAAGCAATTTTAGATCAAATCAAAGCATCTGCAGCCACTTCTCTGAGCGCATACCCTTTTGTAAAGAGCTTTATTTCTAGATGGGAACAAAACCTAAAAGATGGCAACCCAGTTTGGCCGTCAGATTTAGCTCGAACTATTGCCGACGAGCTATATGAACAAAAATATTATAGCCATTCAGTTTTCATGTATAGCATTGCCGCTAACAGCTACTACAATAGCGGAGATGAAGACCTAAAAAGTGGCTACGCTTTAGTTGCTTGCTATAACGATACAGTTAATGCCACAAATCCGACTAAACCAACGTCCACACTTTTCACTTTAATCTTAAAGGCAATTTCCTATTTTGAGGCAAGCAATAATTATCGTGAGGTAATAGGTTCTGCGCTAGCGGATGAAATGAGAAAACAGCGAGATATGATGGTACGTTGGCCAGTTTCCCCGCAAGATCTTGCTGATGATAGTTATTACCCACAGCACACCTTATTAAAGAAGATCTATGAGCCCTATTTTGTTGAACGTTTTTTAAACGATATTAAAAAGCTTGCCGCTATTTTTAACTCGAATCAATTTTGTAGCGCCACACAAGATAACGACCTGCTCAAAAATCTCATTGATGGTGGTTTTCACTGCTTCAAAAATAAATATAAAGAGCAAACCCAGTACGTCTGGGCTAATAAAGATGGTTATTTAGTGCGAGTTAAGAGAAATGAGAATAACTGGGAATATACAGTTGGTATTGCACTGATCAATCCTTTTCAATGGCAAAATACCAAAGCTGTTGCTGTTAAGAAGTTTAAGCTAGGAAAGAACCAACGCAATCAATTTTTCACCGCTCTAAGTCAATACAAGGATTTACCAAGCGCCCAGTATAATGAAATATTTAAGATCGTCTGCGATGGAGCCCTTGTCATGATATCGCCTGCTTTCTGTGATTTTTATTGGTCGGTAGCTGACTTAGAAAAAAAGCAGATTCTGAAAGCAGCCCACCACCGCTTAAAAAACGTGGGTTATGCAAGCAACCTTGACAAGGAGATTGGCTCTAACACTGTACTATGACCCCTTACGGAGCACACTCAAGAAGGCATTATCTGTGGACAGCACAAACTGTCCTTTCTTAGCTAATGTCGTCTTGTAAGTCTCCAAAGTCTTTGTAAACTCGAAAAAATGCGGGTCCTCTTTTAGCTCTTTGGCATAAATAGAAATCGCCTGCGCATCTGCCTGGCCACGAATGACTTGGCTCTTACGGTAAGCTTCCGACTCTATTTTCTTTAAAGCAAGCTGCATTTGACCAAGAATATTAGCCTTCTCACCTTGTCCAGAAGAACGAATCTTAGAAGCGATTTGCTTACGCTCCTCGATCATGCTCTGAAACACCTTTTTCTCTACAGATTCCTGATAAGCAATACTGCGGAACTGAACATCAATTAGTTGGATTCCTAACTTCGCCAACTCTATCCTTGCACGATCCCGGATCATTTCTGATAGCTTTTCACGACCATGTGTTACTTTTTCAATATCAGAGGTAAGCTCACCTAAATCAGAGTCAATTTTGTTCTTTAGCTCTTCTTTTTGATGCTCATCCCAATCGCTCAAAATCTTATTGGTATTGCGCACAGACTCCGTTAAATTAAAACTCGAAACAGTGTCTTTAGTCGCTCCATCCAAAATTGGACCCATACGGGCTAAAGCCCCTTCGATATCTTTTACCGTCTTATAAAAAAGAAGAGCGTCATTAATTTTCCAACGAGCT
>CALBMD010000157.1 GCA_937896265.1 uncultured Pseudomonadota bacterium | reverse complement strand
TTTTATTAATCATTGCCCAACCGCTAATACAAGAATTTATTGGAAACTTGAGCCCCTTCCAAAGAGGGCCAATTGCTTCTTCATCAAGATAAAAGCAAACATCCCCTTTTTCTTTGAGAACAAAAGTTGCCCCATCAGCGCAAGTGATCTCTTTTGCGACATGACGGATGATTTTCGCGATATCTTCAATTGATTTAGCGTGCGAAAGATCGCGAATTGTTGCTATAAAGTCGATGACATCCTCCTCAAATCAGATCCCACTCAAACGAATATTATCTCATATATTGCCTTGTTTGACTCGGAAGGATTCTAAAAGTGTCTATTTTGGGTCAGCAGATAGATAATGTATCAAGCATGAAACACCCATGATCTTTTGCACTTACCCAGATAGTGAAGTTCCATTTGGAAATGGTGTCAGTATCTTCAAGCTTTAGTGAAAGCAAAGGTGGATTCCATGAAAAACGGGTCTACATTGTACTTTTTGCTGAAGCTAGGAATTAATTGCTGCCTATGCTGTTCTAGACGTTGTTGGAGATTAATGTTACTCCAATATAGAGAATGGTTTTATTCTTGTTTGTAAGTATGTAATGTAAGATTGCATTTTTTTATGAAATCACAAGCTAAAGAGATTAAATAGCGATATCTAATACTCCTTGTAATGCAAACAGATCACCTGACGCCGCTCGGGCCGGTGCGGCCACGACCGGCTGGTGATGACCCTGGCCCAACGGTCCAGAGCTACCGCATCCGAAATTGGAAAAAGTAAGCGCACCACTCATCCATTTCAAAGAGGACTCACTTGAGCCTGTGAAATTAAAAGCGGTGTAATGAGCCTATTTTTGCTCAGCAAGAATGGTTTTCAAATCGTTATAAATTGGCGTAGTACCCGACTGTGGGTAGCTCGTCAGGTTTGTTAGTGGCAAAAATTTACGCGGATAGGATGCAATAGATCTCCTGCGGGGATGACATATTTTAGCCCTGCTGTTTTTGGTAGCGTATTGTGGGGACGAAGTGGTTTGCTATCCGTTTCAGAGCTGGCGGTTCCTATGGATAGCTATCCCACAGTCGGGTACTACGCCGATTTATAGACATTAGGATAATCTTTTTTGCATCCAAATGGAGCTTAGAAACTCGCCGTTCTTAATGGCGTATTCGTCAAAGACGCCAATTTCCTTAAAACCAAATTTCTTGTGTAAAGCAATCGACGCTTCGTTTGGAAGGGCAATTCCTGCAACTGCAAGATGCAGTTCTTCGTTTTTTAAAAGAGAAAATAGCTCTTGGTAAAGCGCAGATCCGAATCCTTTGGTACGGATTTTTGGATCAAGATATATACTTGTCTCGATAGTCTGCTTGAAAGCAAAATGCTCGCGGTACTGACTTGAAAAGGCGCAGCCTTGAACAACCCCTTTTTCTTCGCAGACGATCATGCGATAAGGTCCTTGCTCTTTATATTTACTAAACCAATCACTACGATCCTCAGGCTTGCGTGGTTTAGTATAAAGAGTTGCATGAGAGTTGATGATGTAATAGTTGTCGATTTCAGTCAGCCGCGGGAGATCTTCTGGTTTTGCATAGCGAATATTCATTGGGAGAAATTCCAGAACTAGAGTTTAAAGGTAGAAACCAGTAGTCTCGACATGGGCTCTAAATTCTTTAGTGAGACGATGAATGTCGGAGATATCAATGCGAATTGGAAGATCAGACAGATAATTCAGGCATAAAAAAAGCACCGGAATCCTATAGACTCTGGTGCTCTATTCTTAATTGGTAGCGGGGGTAGGATTTGAACCTACGGCCTTCGGGTTATGAGCCCGACGAGATACCAGACTTCTCCACCCCGCGACAAGAGATTTAAGTTATAGTGCTTAGGGTGGCTAAAGTCAAGAGCCGAAAGCTAAACTCTAAACATATTTAAAGATGAACCCGCCTTGAACCAATTAATCTGCTCCTCATTGTAGCTATGAGTTGCTGGTATTTCATAGGAAGACCCAGATTTGGGGCTAATCCGAATTTTAAGCTCTTTACCTGGCGCCAAATGCGTCAGCCCTAAAACAGAGACCTTGTCTTCTTCGCCAATTTTGTCGTAATCACTGGCATTTTTGAACGTCAGCGCCAAAATACCCTGTTTTTTCAAGTTAGTCTCATGGATACGGGCAAAGCTTTTCGCGATAACAGTGCTTGCTCCCAGAAAGCGCGGTGACATTGCTGCATGCTCTCTGCTCGAGCCTTCCCCATAGTTTTCGTCCGCAATAATAACCCATCGCTTAGCCTGTGCCTTGTATGCTGTAGCAATGTCACTGAGGATTTCTTCCTTTTGTGTCAATTGGTTAAGACCATAGCCGGCTGGATGAGGAAAGGCATTAACAGCCCCTAGCAACATATTTTTACTAATATTACTCAAATGACCACGATATTTGAGCCATTTACCAGCAGGTGAGATATGGTCTGTCGTGCACTTGCCTTTTACTTTGACAAGTAACAAATGATCGACAAAATCCTGAGAATCCCATTTAGTAAAAGGCTTTAACAACTCAAGCCTGTCACTTGTTGGCTTAACATCAATCTGATAACTATTTCGCTCGCCCGAAGCCTCAAGATAACCAGACTTATCGCTTTTAAAACCGCTTGTTGGCAGCTCATCTCCCTTTGGCACCTCAAGTTTAAATCCCTTGTTGCTTTTGTCTTTTACTTCATCACGTCTTGGATCAAAAGCCAACTCGCCAGAAATAGCATAAGCAACCACCATCTCAGGGGAGCTAATAAAGCCCAAAGTCTCATTGTTGGCATCGTTACGGCCACGGAAGTTTCTATTAAAAGAGGTGACAATCGCATTGACATCACCATCTTTAAGACCATCGCGGCGCCACTGGCCAATGCAAGGGCCACAGGCATTAGCTAAGATTGTGGCACCAAACTCTTCTAAGGTAGCAAGCAGGCCGTCTCTTTCTACTGTTGCAAAAATTTGCCTCGAACCTGGTGATACAAAGAAATCAGTTTTTGCTTTTAAGCCGTGCCCGAGCGCTTGCTTGGCCACATGAGCAGCACGGGCAATATCTTCATAAGAGGAGTTGGTACAGCTACCAATCAAACAAGCGCTAAGTTTTTCTGGGTAGTTTTTCTCTTTTACCTCTGCCTTTAATTTTGATACAGGCCTTGCCAAATCTGGTGAATGAGGCCCAACGATATAAGGCTCTAAGCTATCTAAATCAATTTCATAAACTTCATCGTAAAAGGACTTTGGGTCTTTTTCGACTTCTGGGTCAGCTATCAGGATATCTTTAAATTCCATAGCTAGCTTAGCTAGCTCAGTGCGTTCAGTCAGACGAAGGTATTGATCCATCTTGCTATCAAAAGGAAACACAGAAGTTGTTGCCCCAAGTTCCGCGCCCATATTGCAAATGGTGCCCTTGCCGGTACAGCTAAGAGAAGATGTTCCCGGTCCAATATATTCAATAATCTTATTGGTACCACCTTTGACTGTCAACATGTCAAGCACCCGCAAGATTACATCTTTAGGCGCTGCCCAGCCCTTGAGAGAGCCAGTTAATTTGACAGCTACTAGCTTGGGCATCAAAAGCTCCCAAGCAAACCCAGCCATAACATCAACAGCATCAGCACCACCTACGCCGATAGCAAGCATACCAAGACCACCAGCATTTGGCGTATGCGAGTCCGTACCGATCATAAGCCCACCAGGAAAGGCATAGTTTTCAAATACTACCTGGTGGATAATGCCAGCCCCTGGCCCCCAAAAACCAAGACCAAGCTTGAGAGCTGCCGACTTAAGGAAATTAAAGACCTCTTCATTTTCCTGATTAGCCACCTCCATGTCTTTTGTAACACCAAGATGTGCTCTGATAAGATGATCACAATGGATAGTGCTTGGCACTGCCGCGCTATCTTTTCCTGATTGTAAAAACTGCAGGATTGCCATTTGTGCTGTTGCATCTTGCATGGCTACTCTGTCTGGTTTGAGCATGACAAAGCTTTTGCCTCGGGCAAGTTTTTCAACACCGCTTAGATCTTGAAGGTGAGAATAAATAATTTTTTCTGACAAAGTCAAAGGGCGGCCTAGAAGTTTTCTGACCTTGGCAATATTAGCTACAGCAGCTTGGTAATGTTTTTTCACCGTTAAAGGGCTTGTTGCGACAAAAGATCCGGTCATAGGGGCTCCCCTTAGAGCAGTTTGTTTAATTTATTTCCAAGTTCTGATAGAGCATCACTTGGGTCAAGTTTAATAGGATTTGGTTTTTCTTTATTCACGAGGCA